>CAYJTU010000006.1:38366-42785 GCA_964373105.1 uncultured Moraxellaceae bacterium
CTAAAATTGAAAGTGCAACTTTTCGCGCAGTCTCGTCATAATGTAGGATTGTGGCAAGGTCATGCGCTGCAATCATCGGTAGTTGTGTAATAACCGCCTCAATGATACGCGGGATATCGGTAAATTTGATCTTTTTGGCGAGAAAAGCAGCAACTGCGATCTCATTAGCCGCATTCAATACTGCAGGAGTCGTGCCACCCGCCTGCATGGCCTGACGTGCCAATCGTAAGCAGGGAAAACGATTTTCGTCAGGTTGCTCAAAATTTAAAGAAGCATTCTGAAATAAATCTAGAGGCTGTACACCCGCATCAATCCGTTTAGGCCAAGCCAAAGCATGGGCAATCGGCGTACTCATGTCTGGATTACCCATTTGCGCAAGCGTTGAACCATCCACGTATTGCACCATTGAATGGATAATACTTTGCGGATGTATCACCACCGTGACACGTTCAGGCGGTAAATCAAATAAATGACAGGCTTCGATTAATTCAAGGCCTTTATTCATGAGTGTGGCTGAATCTACCGTGATTTTTTGGCCCATCACCCAATTGGGGTGCTTGGATGCTTGTTCTGGAGTCACATGTGCCAGTTGCTCGAGACTGAATTGGCGAAATGGTCCACCTGATGCGGTCAATAAGATCTGCGAAACGCCCGCACGCGAAGTGCCGAGATGAAGACTTTCTTGACTATGAAAGTAATCAGCGGGGAGGCACTGGAAGATCGCGTTGTGTTCAGAATCCACGGGCAGCAAAGTCGCACCCGAACTTCTGACACAATCCATAAACAGACTGCCGGCCATCACTAATGCTTCTTTATTCGCAAGCAAAACGCGCTTACCCGCTCGGACCGCAGCAAGTGTAGGTGCAAGACCTGCCGCCCCGACGATGGCTGCCATCACGATATCAACATCGGGATGTGATGCAATCTGCTCCAGTCCATCCTCGCCTTCCACAACGATAGGGATCGGCGTTTCAGGAAACTGACGTTTTAATTGCTGTAGGAAAGGCTCAGCCTTGCTCTCAGGTACACAAACATATTTGGGTTGATAGGTGACGCAGAGCAGCAATAGCTTATCTAATCGCGCGTGACCACTGATAGCAAAGACTTGGTAACGATCAACGTGCTTATTCAGCACTTTGAATGTGCTATCACCAATAGACCCGGTCGCCCCAAGCACACAGATTTTCTGTGAGACTTGCTCATCAGAAGCATGTAAGGGTGCATGGCTAGTCGATGTCAGCATGTTTTTAGAATCCACCCGCCAACCAAAAACCAAATGCAAAAATCGGCGCAGCGGCAAGCAGCGAATCGATTCGGTCTAAGACACCGCCATGACCCGGTAAAAGCGTACCTGAATCTTTGATATTTGCTTTGCGTTTCAACAATGACTCAAACAAATCACCGAGTACCGATGCCAACATCGTGATCAGTGACAAAACCACAAAACCGACTAAATGCAAACCCACAAGTTGCCGATCATAAGCAACAGCAAAAACGACGATTGAAGCCAGCGCTAAGCCACCAATTAATCCCTCAATGGTTTTATTCGGACTGACATCAGGAATGAGTTTTCGCTTGCCAAAAAACTTACCCGTGAAATACGCCCCACTATCTGCGACCCACACTAATGCAAACAAATACATCAGCCACCAAGGTGAGTCAGACCAAAGACTATAGATGGCCAGTGTTGTCGCTATCAACAATAAAACACCGATCTGCGGCAACCAGCGCTCAGAGGTAATTCCCTCAAGCGGATAGCGGCGAACGGTAACCAATGCTGAAAGCCAAAATACCGAGGCAGCGCCCCATATCACAGGCCATGTATGGGGATAATAGTAAGGTAGGTTATAAGCGACAACAGCAAGTCCAAAGGTGAGAAGGACGAATTGAATTGGTTTTTTATAGCTTTGCCCCGCACCGCGACCAAATTTAGTCCACTCATTTGCACCCACCGCCAGTGTCACAATCATCAATATCACGATAGGTATCGGACTTGTCGTCGCAAACAAACAAAGCAGTACGATTGCTATCAGTATGAGTCCAGTCCGAATCCGTTCAAACATGCTGATCACCTTTATTTTTTATATTTAAGAGTTCAGCGCGATCTTGAGTGATCGATTGATGCGCCAAAGCTTGTTCACTGGTTCTGCCGAAGCGACGCTCACGAAAGGCAAATTGGCCCAGAGCACGATCAAATTCAGCTTCATTGAAGGCAGGCCACAACGTATCGGTAAAATATAGCTCCGCATAAGCGGCTTGCCAAAGCACAAAATTTGACAAGCGATACTCACCACCCGTACGAATCAAAAGATCAACAGGCGGTAGGTCCCCCATTTGTATCTCTTGCTGCATACGCGCTTCATCGATCTGGTCAACACTGAGTTGGCCATTTTGGACGGCTAAAGCCAAACGCTGTGCCGCTTGCGCCATATCCCACAGCCCGCCATAACTGATTGCGATAACCATCGTCATCCGTGCATCTTGCGCAGTTTGATCCTCAGCGTCTTGCATGAGGTGCTGTAATCGGTCCGACATTTTTGAGCGATCACCGATGAAGCGCATCGCTATATTCTGTCCCAGCATTTTGGGCACTTGTTCAAGCAAGGCTTGCTCAAACAGTTGCATCAGCAATGCAACTTCATCGGGCGGCCTGCGCCAGTTTTCACTCGAAAACGCGAAAACGGTCAGTACCTCAAGGCCTACTTTCCGAGCATGCTGAGCAATCACATCCAGTTGATCTTTACCGGCACGATGCCCCCCACCATCCGTTAAGTGGTGCTGCCGACCATAACGATTATTACCATCCATAATAATCGCGACATGACGCGGCAGACTTCCTGCTGCATCGTAATCCATCAAATCTGGTGCTGACAAAATATTAAACCTGCAACAATTCGGCTTCTTTTGCCGCTAATTGTTTTTCAACTTCACCGATGTATTTGTCGGTCAATTTTTGAACTTCATCAGTCGTACGGCGTTCATCATCTTCAGTAATTTCTTTTTCTTTCAAGAGGTCTTTGACATCACCCAACACATCACGGCGAATGTTGCGAATCGCAACGCGTGCATTTTCCGCCTCACCACGTGCAAGTTTCTGCATATTTTTGCGCGTTTCTTCGGTCAGTGCAGGTAGTGGTACGCGAATCACATCGCCAGAGATCGGATTAAGGCCGAGGTCACTCTCACGAATGGCTTTATCAATCGTGCTGATCATTGAGCGTTCAAATGGCTGTACGACCAACGTGCGCGCATCGTCTACACCGACACTTGCCACTTGATTCAAGGGCACATCAGAACCGTAATACGGCACCATCACGTCTTTCAGCATTGCTGGGTGTGCACGACCGGTGCGAACACGTGAGAAACCTGACTCTAATGAATCAAGGCTTTTACGCATCCGAATTTCACCATCTTTTTTAAGATCATTTAGCATATTTTTTTTCCTTCGATTCCAACATATTTGAATATTGCATCATGAGTACAGTAAGTACTCAATGGGTTAAGCGTATCTTTTACAACACTAAAAATTTATTTAAATCTCTAACTCATTCGTCAATCTATCATCGACTTATCAGCATTTGTTCAATGAAGCACATGCTGGCCTCGGACAGACGACCTGAAGAAATTAAATTGATTTACTGACGCGAGTTCCCTCATTGCCATCCATCACCACACTCAGTAATGCCCCTGCCTTGTTCATATTAAAAACTTGCAGTGGCACATCATGATCACGGCACAAACAGATCGCTGTGAGATCCATCACTTCTAATTTCTCATCAAGCACTTGATCGAAAGTTAAATGTTCATAACGAACGGCATCATCGTATTTATTCGGGTCTTTATTATAAACCCCATCCACTTTCGTTGCTTTCAGAATCAGTTTCGCTTCAATCTCAATACCACGCAAACATGCAGCTGTATCGGTAGTGAAAAATGGATTGCCTGTGCCAGCAACAAATATGCACACATCACCTGCTTTGAGAAAACGAATCGCGTTACGGCTTGAGTATTGCTCGACGACACCATTAATCGCGATTGCCGACATTAAGCGGGTTTTGATATTGCGACGTTCAAGCGCATCTCGGAGGGCCAATCCATTCATGACCGTTGCCAACATGCCCATCTGATCGCCTGTAACCCGCCCGACCAAGCCATCTTTTTGCAACTGGCTACCGCGATAGAGATTACCACCGCCAACCACAATCCCGACTTGTACACCCAAGCCGACAAGATGGGCAATCGATAAGCTCATTTGATCGAGAATATTGGCGTCGATCCCCATGTCTTTGTTTCCTGCCAATGCCTCACCAGACAGTTTCAATAAAATCCGCGAAAAGCGTGGGCTTTTTTCTGTCATGAGAAACACTCCAAAAACAAATGAAAGACTGGATAAAATTAGGCTGGATTATCTAGATTCTG
>CAYJTU010000007.1:0-41898 GCA_964373105.1 uncultured Moraxellaceae bacterium
AAAACCTTGATCAGCAGCTTTTTGATACCAATATTTGGCTTGAGCTATATCCTTCGGGAGTGGATTTAACCCTTTCTCGTATATAGAACCCATGACTGTTTGCGATGCCGCATCTCCATGTTCAGCCCGAGATGCAACATCAATATGTTCCGCCGCCTCCTTCAATAGCAGAAATGAGCTCTTCTCAGAGTCCGCTGCGCCAGCAGAGAATGACCAAATAAGAAGTGTAGAAATCAAGGTTTTCTTAAGCATATTAAATTTCCTATTTATTTATATTATTTTCTCTGAATTAGTCCTGATATTGATTCAGCACTCCAGATAAGCATTCGTTATACGTTTCAATTGCAGCACCGTGAGCGCTAAATAACCCATAGCCTAGGCCATTCTTTTTATCATAACCTTGAGCACCAAAGGCCATCGCTCCAAGTCGTGTCGCAGCTTTGATAAGCTTTATCGGGATGGGAGGTCTACTAGCATTTGCTTTTAAAAGTCTAGGGTCATCAACCGCACGTAAAGGATGCTTATTTTTTGGGGGATATATTTGTTCAAGTGCTTCAGAAAAAGCAACTTGACTTAAATCTGTACAAACTACTTGAGCTTCATTTGAGACCTCTACTGTTTCATAAGCTCCCGCACTCAATGAAATACCAAATAGCGCCATGACGATAAATTTTCTGAACATCACTAAATTTCCTATTTTTTTAAAACTTCCTGTATCTGACAATTAATCACAGACAGCTTGGGGCCACAACTATATTAATAATTAATTAGCAAAATGTCACTTATTTTAGGTGTCTTTAAAGAGGGTGATACTATAACGGGTGTCTCTATAAAGCGTAGCTGTAAAAAGCGTGTAGTCATAAGATGCTTCTGATTCAGGAGCATTAAAGATGGATGATAGCGATAAAGAAAAATTAGTGACTTTCGGACTTCGTCTTCGGGAGCTGAGAAAACGTATAAATCTCTCGCAAGAAAATCTTGCTTTAGTGAGTGGAATTGCGCGAAGCTATCTCGGAGACATTGAGAGGGGTAATCGAAATCTTGCTTTATTGAATATTCATCGCCTCGCTGAAGCGCTAAAAGTAAAACCATCTGAACTGCTTGAACCTCCTCATCTCCCTAAAGAGTAGGATGTTAGTTTTTAACCAAGCTAAAATGTTGATTAATATACCTATTATATCACAAATGGTTAATAAATGCACGTTTAAATTTGTTTCCAGATTAAACTATGTCATATAGCGACTTAATCTAAATATTTGATATGTAACATTATTTTAAATACTCATCCTACTTAATATTTAATGCAAGCAACTGAAATGCTTTCCAATTAACTAGAATGCATTGATTTTATTGATTTATTAAGAGTACGATCAGCAATTTCATCTGGACTATCAAGGACATGGCAACTTTTTTAGAGTTTTATAATTCTGAAATTGACTATGGAGACGATCTCAAACAAATATGCGATGATTGAACTGAATATCTTCATGCTCAAAACCGTTATTGTCATGATAAGTATGATATCAAGTTCAAGTGCTCAAAAAACAAACGAACGAACTCTAACTTTATTAAAGTCGGGGTAAACCTAAGGGTAAAGAGCAGCGGACTCTTAAAAATGTTTTTAAAAAACAGATCTGTAGGTCGTAGGTTCGAGCCCCACACAACCCACCATTTTTGTTCAATCCATTAAATCAAATTACGCTAAACAATATTTAAAAAGAGAAAAAAAAGGGGACTAAACAATCGTTTAGTCCCCTTTTCAATGGCGCAATAGCCTTCAATCACGCCACCAAAAACTCTTCCAAATGCTTTGCAACCACCGGATAAAGATTCATCGGAATGCTGGGCGCAAGCTTGCGCAGCATATGTTTATTGAGCATTTTGACAATACTGATCACGCCATCCAACGTCTTATTCACGACGAAATTAAACTTCATCAGTTCTTTAGGGCGGATCAGCAGTGGCTGCATGGTCTCATCGAACACTTCGACCAGTAGATCAACCACCTCATGCACATCCGTAATCCGCCCCTCAGCGAGCTTCACCAGTGCTTGCTTGAGTACTGCTGCAAAGTCGGAGGTGATATTAAATGCCATATAAGGTTTTGAACCGGCACCCAGATCGATCTGATGCATCAAGGCGTAGTAGTGTGCGATCACAGGTGGTAAACGATCGTTGGAAATGAAGGGGCCGATCCAGCGGATATAGTGACGTGCTTTGGATTTGATATCTTCGATCACCGCACTGGCGTCTTTGAGATCTTTGGAGGGTTGCAAGCGCGAAAGTTCATCAAAGATACTGCCAAAACAAGTATCCAGCAAATCACAATTGGCTTCAATCAACAGCTCTAAGCCCAGTTTTTTGTCAGCATCAGTGACTCGGGTGCGGGTGCGTTGATAGAGCCCCTCAAGTTCGGTCGTGATTCGCTCTTGCACAGTACTTGCTAGAAACGGGGTATGAATACTCATCGTGATGTTATTCCAGTTTTTTTGATGTTCGTTTTTTTTATTGATCATGAGCCTTGGAGATTGCTCAATGATTCACGAATATCATGGCACTAGATGAGCATGGTTGGCAAGTGTTGTCCGACAAAAAGTGTGAATCACAGTACAGTTCTTTTGAGACAGGCAATTTTAACCCGACTTACGCCTTGCTGGCCGAGTTTGGGGGATGTGCCTGAATCAATCCACTTTGACGACATAAAATGCGGCGGTCTCATACGGCATGATCACCTCAGCAAAGCCTGCAAGGGTGGGTTCCCCTGCGATCAGTGCCGCGACTTCGGATTCAATTTTAGCTTGCTGATCTGTAGGCAACGCTGCAATGAAGCTGGTTGAACGCACACGATTTAGGATGACATCTTCGGCTGTGCCCTTATGTTCGATTGAAAAATGCTGCTCGTGCAAGGGACCGAATCCGGTATGAGGGAAAACCTGCCGCCAAGTGCCTTTGTAGTAACGCGGGGTGTCTCCTTCGACACGATCAACAATTGCATTCAAGCGTGCCACCCAATCCACCCGCGCGTCACGCATGTTCCAAATCAGCCCCAAACGTCCGCCTGGTTTCAGTACGCGATGGATTTCAGTCAGAGCGCTGTGGGTTGCGAACCAATGGAAGGCTTGCGCACAAACGACGACGTCAACCGATGCATCTGCAAGGGGGATGCTATCCGCCGTACCCTTCAATGTTTTGACCTGCGGAAATGCGCTGGAAATTTTTGCCAGCATAGCGGGTACGGGTTCAACTGCAACGACATCGGCACCCATCTGTACAAGGTAAGTTGTAAACTTACCTGTGCCTGCACCGAGATCAACGACCGTAGTTCCCGCTTGCAGTTTAAGATCATTGTGAAGCCAGTCCATGACTTCATCAGGATATCCGGGTCTACCACGCACATAGTTGTCTGCTGTTGCGGTGTACCCTTCTGAAGCCGCATGATGGATTGTGCTTTTTTGAATAGTCATGATCACATCCCTTAGATGTCAGGCTATTTATCTGTTGAAGCACTGAGTATTGCAAACCTATTTCAAATAACCGAGTACACGCATGTATAGAAAATACGTGTACTTGGTTAACTCATGGTGATGTCAGGTCATTATTGATTATCAAGCTGGGATCGTACAGACCTAAGCCCTGCCATGTTGATTTGGTAGGGTCGGCTGTTTTTAGATTCAATGAGACCTTTGTTTTTGAGCTTCTTGAAAACAGCCAACGTACAATCAGCAAGGACATTGCCTTCGCGGGTGTAGCAATGAACTGAGGTGACGCGACCACTGTCGTCGCGGGTATAAGCGATATGGCCGCCTTTTGCTAAGACGTGTAGAGTACGTTGCTCGAACTTGGAGATATTCATGTTGGAAACCTATGTAATCATCAAATGTGAAAAACAAGCAAGCGTCTATCAACGCTCGATATTTGTTTATGCGCACCGATAACCTAAACCCCTTGCTCACGCTGGGTTTTGGGTTATCTGATTACTGATATGTCCAACATAAAAACCTCAAAAAGAGACGGATAAAAAGTTTTATCCAGCAATAACAATACCCAATAACGATCTCAAAAGCAAGACTATGGCGCGGCGCCACGCGACTCTCGGCACATCCACCACTGCTTAATAGACATCCCTTTGATCAATTTCATCCCGTGATCAGCCCCATTAATCGATTTTAGGATTACAATGAAGCAGATACGCATAAAATGTGATGTAATCGAATAAAAGCGGTATCGAATGATGGGGAAAGATGTATGAAAAAATTTGCAATGGCCGCCTTACTCGCAGGCCTAAGCCTCCACGCTGCCCATGCTGCAGATAACAAAATCACCATTTGTATCTTTGACCCTTCGGGTGAGCATGGCTATGCCTACGGCTATGCCAAGGACTATGTGCTGCAAGCCCCGCGCTTTGGCGTCATCAAACCCATCGACCTGAAAGTCTATACCAATGAAGAAGGTGTGGTTGCTGACTTTAAAGCAGGGCGCTGTGAAGGGGCGATCATGAGCAATTTACGCGCACGTGAGTTCAACAACTATACTGGAAGCCTCGATGCGGTCGGAGCGATACAGAACATCAAAGATTTAAATCTGGCGCTGCAAGTGCTATCGAGTAAATCGCTCGCCCCCAAGATGATCCAAGGCGATTATGAAATCATCGGTCTGATCCCAATTGGGACGGCGTATTTGATGGTCGATGACCGCCGGATCAATACCTTGAGTAAAACCACGGGCAAGAAAGTCGCGATCCTCAATCTCGAAAAATCCGCCAATAAACTCGCCCAAAAAATCGGTGCTATACCCGTCAAGGTGGATCTAAACACGGTTGCCGATGCCTTTAACACGCATAAGATTAACGTCTTGGCGGCTCCTGCCGTTGCCTTTAGACCTTTTGAGCTCTACAAAGGCATGACGGCGCCCGATGGCACGATCAAGGGAGGTGTGGTGCGTTTCCCTCTGGCACAGATCACGGCGGCCTTTGTAGTGCGAAAGAGTAAGTTACCGAATCCTGAAGTCAGCCAGAAGATTCGCGAGTATATTTTTTCCCAGCTCGGTACGGCTTACAAGTTTATTGATAACGCTGAAAAAGATATCGATAGCAAATATTGGGTCACGATGTCCCCTGCCGATCAACAGAGTACCCAGACGCTGATGCGCAATACGCGCATCGAGATGATCAAAGACGGTAGCTATGATAAGGATATGATGCGCTTGCTGAAAAAGATTCGCTGTAAAACCAATCCCAATAATCCCGAGTGTACTGCAAACGACGAATAACACAGCATGACTGCGGATGGGGAGTAAAAGTTACTCCACATCCTCAAGTGCCGCAGACAGCAGTGTCTCCACCTGCCAGACGCGATACAAGCTGCAGAACACATGGCGACGGCCCCCCACCCGGAGGACAAAGGCCGGTAGATCAGGCACACCCAGCGCATCCGCGCCTTTTTGATTGCGACCCAGCCATACCTGTGTACTGGCAGCATCACTGACCGCGACATCGGGCAAGACTTTGCTAAAGTGCGGGGCGAACGCCATATCTGAGCCCTGAGACCAGACACTTTCGAGCAGTTCTAACGCTCGATTCAAACGTGGCTCATGCTTAAGACTGGTCAGGGTTTTGGCCATCGCCATCACCCCCGCCTCATCAGGACGACAAAACGGTGAAAAAGACACATCGATACGCTTGGCCAGACGCTGCGCCAGACGCCAATCAAAGCGATCACGCCCCTGATACGGTAGCGGGAAAAACTTGATCTTCACATTGTAGTAACCGACCATTTCCTGTTGGAGATAGCGCAGCAGTAAGTAGGTAAAGGGATCTTCTAAAGCGCCATAAACCTTCAGCACTGGACGCATCGCTTGGATATCGGCCAGCAGCACTGGATCGTTGACTAGATGCTCGCCCCACTCGACGTGATTGATCAAGAAAACCGGTTCACTGGTGAGCAGTTGCTGCTGATTCAAACGCCGTGTCAGGCGCAGGAAGTCATCGATCGCCAAATAACGACGCCCATCATAGGCGATATACGCTTGATCTAATGGCTCATCACTAAACTCAACTTCAGACAAACTGGCTGTTTGCTCATCGGTTGGAATGCGCTGTAGGGCCATTTGATGCAGGAGTGCCAGCTTGCCGCTCTGCCCTTGCCACACCATATGAAAGACGTTTTGCAAGAGATGCAAAAAATCAGCGCCCTTGAGCGGGGTAAGTCTTAAAATCTCAAGGCCTTGAGCCATTTTCCCAGCGTCGGGAGCAATGTAATTTTCTTGAAAAACAAAGCGATGTTGATGGGCCAGCACTGCAGCATCATGATGGGTATAACGTAACCACTGTTCTGGTGTCAGTGACTTGGGTGGCTCTGCCGCTTGGGTGGAAATGATGATTTTGAAGGGTCGCATTTGCGCGACAAGTAGGCTGTCTAGTTTTGCTAAAATTTGAACCAAGAGATAACTGTAAACATCATCCAAACGAATAAACACCGTTAACGCATGACGACCGGCATGTGTGGATATGCGCGGCTGTCGGATCGGGCGTTGGAGCAACCAGCGTGACCGCAGAGGGTCTAACCATCTTCGCGTTAGCGACATTTTTTTGAATACCCAAAAGGCAAAAATTAACAGCTTAGTTTTTAACACAAAAGACGTCTGTTCGCCATGTTAAAAACGAATCAGACATCCATTGATTATGCATAAATCGATCTAAAAAAACGATCAACCTGCAGGATGCCACATGGCATCATACAGGGTAAAGCGGAAGGGTGACGGTGATTAATCCAAGTTTAGATCTGTGACGGCACCGGTTGATGCGCTCGATACCAGACGTGCATATTTGGCCAACACACCGCGGGTGTATTTCGGCGCTGGGCGCACCCATGCGGCACGGCGTACCGCCAGTTCTTCATCGCTGACCGACACCGAGATTTCACGGGTGACGGCATCGATGAGGATATTGTCACCCGTTTGCACCAGACCAATTACCCCGCCTTCAAAGGCCTCAGGGGTGATATGACCGACTACGAAACCATGTGAGCCGCCGCTAAAACGACCATCTGTGATCAGCGCGACGGATTTGCCCAAGCCCTTGCCCATCACGGCAGAAGTCGGTGACAGCATTTCGCGCATGCCTGGACCGCCTTTAGGACCTTCATCTTTAATGACGATGACATCACCCGCAACCACTTCACCATTCAAGATACCCGCCAATGCAGCTTCTTCACCGCTATAGACACGGGCACGACCTTCAAAGCGCAGACCTTCTTTACCCGTGATTTTGGCGACTGCCCCTTCACTGGCAAGGTTACCTTTCAAGATGACCAAATGTGAGTCGGCTTTGATCGGCTTGTCAAACGGCATGATGATTTCTTGGTCGGCTGGGTAGTCTTGGACGTCCGCCAAGTTCTCCGCCAAAGTTTTACCTGTCACAGTCAGACATGAGCCATCGAGCATGCCTTTATCCAGCATGCGTTTCATCAACGGTTGAATGCCGCCAATCGCAACCAGTTCGCTCATCATGTACTTACCTGATGGGCGAATATCGGCCAGCAGTGGCGTGACTTTACCGATGCGGACAAAGTCTTCCAAGTCCAGATCCACGTCCACAGTACGCGCCATACCGATCAAATGCAGCACTGCGTTGGTTGAGCCACCGAGGGTGATCACAACTTTGATCGCATTTTCAAACGCGGACTTGGTCATGATGTCGCTAGGCTTGATGTCCAGACGCAGCAGGTTCATCACCGCTTCGCCTGCACGTTGGCAATCGTTCTCTTTATCAGCAGACACGGCGTCTTGTGCTGAAGAACCGGGCAAGCTCATGCCGAGGGCTTCAATCGCTGACGCCATGGTGTTAGCCGTGTACATACCACCGCATGAGCCGGGACCTGGGATCGCGACTTCTTCGATTTGCTTGACTTGAATCGCTGACAACTCGCCCTTGGCATGCTGTCCAACCGCTTCAAATACGGAAATGATGTCAGTATGACCCGCACCCGGTTTGATCGTGCCGCCATAGACGAATACCGATGGGCGATTCAAACGCGCCAGACCCATGATGCAGCCGGGCATGTTTTTGTCACAACCGCCAATCGCGATCAGACCGTCAAAACCTTCACAACCCGCCACTGCTTCAATCGAGTCAGCAATAATTTCACGCGACACCATCGAATACTTCATGCCTTCGGTGCCGTTGGCGATACCATCAGAGATGGTGATGGTGTTGAAAATCACGCCCTTACCGCCAGCGGCATTTGCGCCCGCTTCAGCAATACGCGCAAGGCCATCGATATGCATATTGCATGGCGTCACATTGGCCCATGTCGATGCGATACCGATCTGTGGTTTTTTAAAATCTTCATCGGTGAAACCAACCGCACGCAGCATCGAGCGGGCCGGCGCACATTCAATACCATCAACCACTTCAGACGAGTGCTTGCGGAGGTTTTCATTGGATGGAACTGTCTTATCGTTCATGACTAAAACCTTATCTGATATGGAAACTAAAAGCCTGATATCCGTCATGGATATCAATAATAAATTGGGCTGGCGATCGGCTCGATGAAATGAACGCTTCAAAATATAGGGGTTCAAACGCATTCATCAAGACCGTACTGCATTTGCGAGCTGCTGAGGCTATTTAGTCAAAACTGCGGGTAACACTTTTGAGTAGAGACGCGGCAAGGATGTATTGCGCGCGCTTAAATCGACAAAAATCAGTCAGCGAAAAATCTGGTGACTAATTCTATCCTTCATGCCGCTTTGAGGAAAGGACAAAGCACAATAAATATCAAAGTTCACACCTTTTAAGGCTGTTCGATCATCGGCATTGCACCGATGTGTTGGCGTCGAGGACAGACCATCAAGGGCTGACAGCAATCCATTAAGCCTTCAATAAAGCGCTGATTCTCATGAGTAAGCCCTATCGAGACACGCAGAAAGGACTCATACCCCGCTTCGCGCCATGCTTTCACGATGATCCCCTCCTCTTGTAATCTTTGGGCAACCGCGCCTGCATCACTCTGGGTATCGATAAACAAGAAGTTGGTGTGTGACGGGGCGACAAAGAAACCCGCTTCGCGTAAAAGGATCGTTAAACGCTGGCGCTCGGACTCAATGTAAGCAACGCTCTGATCCAAGTGGACGAGATCGTCTAGCGCAACTTTTGCGGCTTCTTGGGCAAGGAAGTTAATATTATAAGGGGTCCTGACCCGATGTAGCGCGTCGACTATGCTGCTGTCCGAGGCAATGCCATAGCCAATCCTTAACCCTGCAAGGGCATAGGCTTTAGAAAAGGTGCGCAGCACGATCCATGGACGTTTTTGCGCACCTAATTCGATGAGCGCATCCGGATAGTCGGCATCATGGATCGCGTACTCATAATAAGCCTCGTCCATGACGATCAACGTCTGCGGCGATGTCGCATCAATCAACGCCCAAAACTGCGCACGGTTAAAAATACCACCCACAGGATTAGAAGGATTACTGATGAGCAGCATCTTGACCGGCTTTTGCAGCGCAGCCACCCATGCAGGAATATCAATGCCAAAGGCTGGGTCATGAGGAATCTTTTCGACGCTGGCACCCATCATCCGCGGAAAAATTTCATGCAATGAAAAACACGGCGATTGCGTCAGCACCCGATCACCCGCACTTAAAAAGGCCTGACAGAGCAACTCTAAAATATTCTCGGAGCCATTGCCAATAATCATTTGCTCTGGCGAAACCGCCAAACGCGTCGCCAACTGCTGATGCAGAGCCCGACTAGCAGGATCAGGATAGCGCCCTAACAAATCCACTTTGCTCGCCAATAATTGCGCGACCTTTGGCGAAACGCCCAAAGGGTTTTCATTATTGGACAGCTTGATGATGCTCGACAGCGCATAGCGTGCTTTAACCATCTCAGGATCTGCCCCCGGATCATAAAGGGGCAACTCTGCAACTTCGGGACGGAGCAGTGCTTGGGCGTAATTGGTCGACGGTGCTGACATGACGATTCCTGTTTTTATGAATTAATGTCATTGCTGATTTCATGCATGGGTTTAGGGGCTGCGTGGCAGGGATGGCTGAGTTACCGCAAACTGGAGATGAATCAAACGCCGCTTAAAAGCGGTGATGAGCAGTAAGGCAGTGATCGCCAAACCGATCATCAAACCAAACCACACCCCGTAAACTCCAAAAGTAAAAACCACGCCGAGCAGATAGGCCGCAGGCAAACCCACGACCCAATAGCCAATAATCGACAATTGAAAAGGACGCACAGTGTCACCGATGCCACGCAATATGCCATTGCCAATATTTTGTAGCGCATCAAACACTTGTAATAATGCTGCGATTGCAAGTCCAGTAACCATCAGGCTCAAAATGGCATCAGACAATGATTGCTGCGCCGATATAAACCAAGAGATGATCATGTCAGGCATCAAGAGATAGGGAATCGCAATAACCAACATACTCAGCGCACCGATCAGCAGCGCAAGATAGCCCAAACGTCTTGCACGCGGATAATCCTGAACGCCATAAGCCTCACTGATTAAAATAGAAGCTGCATGAGAGATACCCGCCGAGACCATGAAGACGATATAGACAATCTGATTGATGATGGTTTGCGCTGCCAAAGCATGTACGCCCATCGTGCCGATCAAGAGCGTCAGTACGCTGAAAAAACCCGCCTCGGAGGCATACGTGCCTGCAATCGGCACCCCAAGCTTCCACACAGCGAGGATCGCTTGCTTGTCAAAGCGTAATTGCGACAGCTTAAAGTAGGATGCTAAGGTTTTATTCCGCAGGACCACCACGAAGAACATCAAGAACGACAGAAAAAAGACCAACACCGTGGTTAAAGCAACCCCCGTCATCCCCAAAGCAGGCAGACCAAACTTGCCAAACACCAAGACATAGTTAAAAACCAAGGTGAGGACGATCGAGATCAGTGTGATCGCCAACAAAGGCCCAGGGTATTTCAAACCCACCGTAAAGTGCCTTAAGGTCTGAAACCATAAACACGGCAGTAAACCTGGGGCAACAATCAGCATAAAGTGCACTGTCTGTGCGGCAACTTCGGTGTCTTGACCCAACCAAATCAGCGGTTGTTCCAGCACGCTGATGACGACAATGCCCAGCACACCCGCGACCGTTGCCCAGAACAAACCACTGACGAGCAACGCCTGTATCGCGGCTTGATCTTTACGCGCATTGGCTTCTGCCACCAGATTACTGACCCCCGTGACGAGGCCAGTTCCTGTGGTGCGCAGTTGATTAAACAAGGCGATGGCAAGGCCACCCACCGCAATCTCCTGCACCCCCAAAGTGCCCAGCACCAGAATATCGATCGTGGTCAGCGCGACATAGGCAAAGTTGGTCAGTATCAATGGCAGTGCCAACCACAGCATCGGATAGGCGTCCAACTTCCACAGCATGGCGAAAGAGCGTTTGAGATTTACCACAGTGAGACCCTCCGTCCGAGCTTGGGTATGCGATGTGCTTGATCCGCTAGATAGCGACCCAGTGCAATGTCCGTCACCACCAAGCCGCTGTTGTAAGCAAAGACAATCCCTTGCGCCTTACTACGTGCTGTAGCCTGTCCGGTTAAAATATCGGGTAGCTCTGCATGGACATGGGGGATCACGCCATCCGCCGCCAACAAGTCAGCACAGGTGACTTTCATCTGCTCGATATCAGTGGTGATCAGATCGTCTGCCAACTGAAACACATCGGCATCGATACCGTACCCCACCAAAATCGCAACCGATTGTGGCTTCATCCACCGATGATGAACTTGCGCTTTGACCGATACCCCTGCTGCACCAATGATGATGTCAGCCTGATTGGCAGCTTGCTCCAAAGAGGTCACCACCTCGATTCGACGCTCTGGGAAATATTTCTGTAAATTCGCCTGTGCAGCTTCAATCCCAGCCGCGTAGTGACCATAAATCTGCAGTTTTTCTAATTGCGGCATGGCGGCTACGAGCAGTGGTAGTGCCATCTGCCCTTGGATGCCGGTACCAACGACCAGTGCAGTTCTGGCCTGTGGGCAGGCGGCTTTGGCCATCAACGCCGATGTTGCAGCAGTACGCAGCGGCCCGAGCATGACCACATCCATCAAAGCAATGGGCAGCCCCGTCTGATCGTCACATAAAAAAATAAAGGAATGAAAGCGGTACTGATCTGTGCTGCGCTCGGGATCGAACTCATAGACCACCTTGAAGCCGACAGTCTGTGTGGTGCTGTCACGTCCAACCATGGAGTACGCGATGGAGTGTTGATCAGGTGGCTGGACAATGGTTTTTTGCGGATTAGCCGAGTCGCCAAGGCGTAAACCCATTAAGGCAGCTTCAACCACGTCCAAGACATCGTGCAAATCTATCTCTAGGCGCTCAAGCATCGGTTGTGACAAGACCAACAGTCCCTGATCATGGGGCTCTGGATGAATCGGACTCAAATCTCTACTCATAGGAATGACTCATGTAGGCAACAGCGGGTGGTGCGGGAGGAACCAATGGGATGGCGTCAACATCGAGGGGGTGATGATGGCTTTGCTCATCTAAATACCATTCAAAGCCTTGTGTCTTGATTTCGACGACCACCTTCTTGGGGATGGGTGCTTCATGGAAAGTGGACTCATTGGAATCCATTTGATAGCCCGCCGTATTTAAATACATGCAGACATCGCCAACCTGCACGGGATGCGGCAATTGCAACTTTCGCCACGTCAGCATATCGGCCTCCAAACAACTGGCCCCGCCGACACAGGCGATAAACGCGGATGAAGCTGGCTGGCGCTGGGGTAAGATGATCGGTTCCGGCAGATATTCACTGTTGAACCACTGCTCTGACAGACTAAAACTGCTCCCCGCAACGATTAAATGTGCGTAGCTCTCCCCTGCATGCTGTTGGGGTTTGATGCCTTGTACACGAAAAGCACTCATCCCCGCCTGATCTAATAGGGCGCGGCCGGGTTCGATCATGAACTGAATCTGATGGCGTTTAAGCTTCTGGCTTAAACTGAAGGTTGGCTCAACAAGGGTGGATAGCAAGGCGCGTAAGGCGTCAGCACCCGTATGAGGGCTGGCATAGGGATAGAAACTGGAGAAGCCTTTTAAGCCATGATAGTGCGCGGGCGCGTCATGCTGCTGGAAGTGTTGCCACGCAGAAGTGTCAACATACTGAACGGCAATACCCCCGCCGATATTGACTGAAGTACACGCCTTAAAACCAGCATGCTGAGCCCTCAAGCACAGGTCTATCAGTTGGCTCGCCATCTGAGCCCGTTGCGCAATATCATAGCCAGACAAGTGGAAGGAAAACCCCACGAGGTGTATATGCGCCTGTGACCCCACATAGCGTTGTAAGACCTGATCGATCTCCGCAGCCGTGAAACCAAAGCGGCTATGGGGTTGACTCAGCGGCTTGCAGCGCAGCAGCACTCGGCACGGCTGCTGGTCGTGCTCGGCAAGCTGCACTAAACGCTGCAACTCCCCCAGAGAATCCACCGCGATCAAGCACTGATGGTGCAGCGCAACTTTCAGCAACGCCGTAGCTTTATCGGGTCCTGAGACACCGATATCACGTCCAATGACACCCATGCTGAGCGCTTGTGTCAGTTCGCCTAAACTGGCGACATCGATCCCGATCTGATGATGCAAACACGCTTGCACAAAACAAGCCGCTTTATTGGATTTCTTAGCAAATAAGATCCGGCTTTGTATGCCCGCATCTGATAAAACTTGTTTGAATCTGCATATATTTTCTGCAAATACTTGTGGCAACACCACATGCAGCGGTGAGCCCAAGCCCCGTAGCAACTGGAGCAATTCACGTTCATGCTCACGAAAAATCTGTTGGATGAGCGAATGCTGGCGTGCCACTAGACGCGGCATTGCTACGGGCCGTGGTGTATGCATGATGCCTGCTCCCTAGAACTTCACCTGCGCGGAGAGCAGTACCTCTCGCGGCTGACCCACCGCAAGCCCAGAGCTAAATACACTGCTATAGTAGTATTTGTTAAAAATATTTTTGGCCAGCAAGCGTAAAGTGACTGGGGTCTGCTGGACCTGCGTCTCATACTTTAGACCCGCATCGACCACGGTATAGCTGGGAATAAAACCGCTGTTTTGGGCATTGACCGCACGATTGGAGACATAGCTCACACCACTATCAACCGATAGCTGCGGCCACTGTGGGATTTTATAATTCACACTGGCATACGCCTTCCACTCAGGCGTCCCTTCACTACGCCGACCCAGTGTCGTGGTATCGGTCACATCTTCAAGTTCGGTATGCAGATATGCCAGATTTGCCAGTACAGTTAAGCCTTTCAGCGGCTTACCGATCAACTCGGCCTCGACCCCCGTATGGTGATACTGCCCGGACTTGACATAGTCATTGGCGAGATTGCGAAAGTTAGCATCGCGCTTAATATCAAAAGCAGAGAGTCCTAAGTTCAGTGTCCTGCTGAGGTTTGCTTTTAACCCAATCTCGTATTGTTTAGACTTTATCGTGCCTGTCGGCTCATTGGCGTTATTGGCATCAAATGGCGCGTTTTCGCCGCGCTCAAAGCCTTTGGAATAGCTGACATAAGTCATGATGTCTGACGTTGGACGCAGGATGAAACTGGCTGCTGGCACAAAAGTGTTTTCGTCTTGTGGCGGTGCGGTCGCGGATAAATTTCGCGCTTTGTAAGCGATGTAACGTCCGCCTAAAAGCAGTTGGGCGTAATCATTAAAGGACAATAAGTCACTGGCAAACACCGAGGCCTCGCGGATGCTGCCGGTATATTCGATATCGCGCTCAGGGCCAAAGTCGTAAAGGGGTGGCTGCACGGGGTGAAGAATGTTGCCCACTGAAAAATGATCAGGGCTGGTAGTCGCATTACTCTCGACGATGTCCCAAAATGGACTACGATCGCCTTGCTGTTTATAAGATGCGCCAAAGAACACGTCATGCTTGATCCCCGCAGTATGGAACTGACCCGCAAGATAAGACTGCAAGGAATAGCTGCTAAAAACCTCACCGCGCGACTGGGCATAGGCCGCATAGCCGATATCGCCATTTGGCTGGATGCCGTAAAGATCGTTATAACCACCATGTCGTTCCGCACGGGAATAATTGGCTTGGGTAATGGATTGCCAGTGCTCATTCAAATCAATCTGCAATTTGGCATCGGCGTTATAGCCTTCGGTGTGGTGGCGAAACCATGACGCGGTCAATAGATCGCGACGATCAATCTTGGGTGGCAGCACATAGCTGGCAGGGTCTAAGGGATTGGCACGTCCACTTTGGTCGGCACGCAGTAAAGGATCAGAGATCACTGACTTGTCCGACCAATCCACGTTCAATTGCAATAACGCTGTGGGGGTTAGACGAATATCGGTTGCCAAGCCCACAAGCTTTCGCTCCAGATCAGAGGCATGATTAAAATCACCTTTTTGATCATAAGCGGCATTCAAACGATAACCAAAACGGCCATCGGCAGTCGCGTTACTCTGATCAATCGCCACATAGCGGTCTTGTAGCGACGAGCCCTGCATAGTGACGCTGGTGAAAGGATCCTGTGTAGGACGCTTCAAGATATAGTTGACCGTGCCGCCCGGTGAATTGAATCCATAGAGGAAACCCGATGGGCCTTTTAAAACATCAATCCGCTCAATATTTTCAAGTCCCACATCGTGATGCGCTGCAAGCGACAAGCCATCTCGGCGTATCGTGTTGAAGTTGTCAATCGCAAAGCCGCGCAATCGAAAATTGTCAAAACTGTTGCCATACGAGGCGCCCGCAACCGACGCATCGTGACTCAGCACATCCATCGCCGTACGTGCCGCAGTGTCGCGGATCTCCTTACTGCTGTAGCTTTGAATCGCCAGCGGCACATCCATGGGCGACTTGGCTCCGAAAGCGCCAACGTTGACTTCTTTGATCTTGTTCAGTGGCGGTGCGGTGACGGTGATGGTGGCAAGCTCCCCTTCCGCGCGATCTGTCGTCTCTTCAGCATAGACCGGAAAAAAACCTAAGGTCGGTAACATACTGGCCAGTATCGTTTGGCGAAATCGGTTGTTTCTACTCATATTTATATTCATTCACTACACTCCATAAAATAAGGATGCACTGCATCCGGTGATCTCATTCGCATCTGATCCATGAAGATTTCTCTGCGCGCCTTAGTCCTAAACCAGAGCCACTAGTCCACACATCACGAATGATGATCATTTACACAATGATACGTCATATCATTTCTTTTACTAGATTATCATATGTTATAACATAACAATTACACAATAGATTGCAATTAATCGATTCATTTTGATCACTTTAAGAATTCAAGGAGTTCAGCGATGTTAGAAACAGCACCTCTTCGTGCGCCCACCCCACCACATAAACCGTTGCTCGAAGCACGGCTAGTCACTGCGGGTTATCAGCAAAAAATCATCTTGCAAGCCTTGAATTTGTCTATTCATGCCGGAGAGATCTACGCCCTGCTCGGCGCCAATGGCGCGGGCAAAACCACGACACTCAGCTTGTTTTTGGGCTTTGTGACCCCCCTTTCTGGGCAGGTCATCATTAACGGTGTTGATGTCACCACCTCACGGCGGGAAGCACTGCACCATATTGCGTATATCCCCGAAAGAGTCGCCTTGTATGAGCACTTAAGCGCGCAAGAAAATGTAGCGTATTTGCTGGAATTGGCAGGGCAAAGCGCATCCATTGCCGAGATCAACCAAGCCCTACAGACGGCAGGATTACAACAGAGCGCCTTTGCAAGTCGCGTGAGTGGTTTCTCGAAAGGTATGCGGCAAAAGGTGGCGATTGCTTTGGCACTCGCCCGCAAAGTCCCTGTGCTGTTACTCGACGAACCCACCTCGGGTCTCGACCCACAAGCCACCCAAGAATTCAATCGTTTACTCGCGGTGCTGCGTCAACAAGGCGTCGCGATTCTCATGGTGACTCACGATCTCTTTGGCGCAGCCGATATCGCAGATCGCATCGGTTTTATCGCCAAAGGACAGCTCGCCGAAGAAGTAGCGGCTGAGCATGATCAACAGCGCTTTGATGTCAAAGCCTTGCACCAACGCTACGTGGGATGGGCCACCTCATGAGTACGCTACAGATCATCGGCACGGTCGCCTCGGATGAATGGCGATTCTTGCGCCGCAATAAAGTTGCAGTATTTTCGATGCTGGTGCTGATGGCACTGGTCTTGATCTCACTCTTGGCTTCGTACGAGCACCAACGCTATGTCAATATCGAACGCGCGCACTACCAGTCCCAAGTCAATCATGAATTTGAAGCCCAACCAGATCGTCACCCGCACCGTGTAGCGCACTTTGGTCATTTCTTATTTCGACCCCTTGAACCTTTGGCGGCGTTTGACGCTGGAATCGACACCTATACCGGTCATACCTTGTTCCTAGAAGCGCATCGCCAGAATAGCGCAAACTTTGGCGACATTCGCCAATCCTCACTATTGCTGCGCTTTGGACAACTGACACCTGCATTTGTTTTGCAAATACTGGCACCTTTACTGCTGATCTTTGTCGGTCATGCGGTGATTTCACGGGAGCGGCAAAGCGGGACGCTGCGGCTGCTCTTCAGTCAGGGCATTGGCGGGGGCACGTTTCTACTGGGCAAGCTGCTGGCGCTCTGTGGTGTCGCCGTCCTGATCTTTTTGCCTGCGGGACTGGCACTGCTGTGGATCATGCTGGATCAACAGCTTGCGATCAGTTTGGTCGCCATGCTCGGTGCCGCGTATATGGCTTGGTTGCTGATCTGGGTACTGGTGATTGTGCTCATTTCATCGCTGCTTGCACATAGCCGTGATGCTTTGCTGGTGTTACTGGCGGTATGGACGGTGGGCGTGATTTTGTTACCGCGTATCGTGCCTGATCTGGTCAATCGACAATTGCCACTGCTCACCCACTTTGAAACCAATATCGCTGGGGAGCGCGATCTTACTGCATTAGGCGATAGTCATAATCCCAATGATCCTTATTTTGCAAAATTTAGGCAAAAGGTGCTGGCTCAGTATGGCGTATCCCGCGTGGAAGATTTACCCGTGAACTATAAGGGCTTACTCATGGCGGAAGGCGAACGCATGACCACGGATTTGTTTAACCACTATGTCCAGCAAGCTCGTACTCAGCAGCAACAGCAAAATGCACAGGTCGATCGCTATGGCCTGCTTAGTCCGCTGCTGGCGCTACGGCGGCTATCCATGGCGGCGACCGATTCAGACCTCAATCGCTTTAATCTTTTTCTACAAGAAGGTGAAAACTACCGCTATGCGTTGGTACAACGACTCAACCATATCGAAACTGAAAAGATCAGCTATGCCGACGATATGAATGAACACAAAGAAAACCGTCTTGATCGCCATCTTTGGCAGCAGTTTCCGACATTTAACTTCCAAGCCAGCACGGCGGTACAGCGTATTCAACATATGGTTACGCCGTTTGGGGTGCTCATCATCTGGCTGGTGCTGTTGGTCATCTTTATAAAAATTGCGGGTATACGCTTAGAAAGGAGCATCAAATGAGCTGGATTCGATCTGAAATGCGCCTGATTGCGCGTTCACGACTTTCGGTGTTGACCTTGATTTTTTTGGCGGGACTGAGTGGATTGTCGGTGTGGTTTGGCCTGCAGGAAACGCAGAAACAGCAGCAGACCATCACCCGTCTACTGCCACTGCATGAACAAGATGTGGCCTTATTGGCACGTCCTTATCAAGAAAATCCCAAAGGCGGCGATGCTGGCGATGCGGCCTACTATACCTTTTATTATACGTGGGATGCACCATCGACTGCAGCCTTTGCCGCCTTGGGGCTACGCGATGTCGCACCGTATGTACTGCGGGTGCGTGCCCTAGGATTGCAGGCACAACTGTATGATGGCGAAGTCTTTAACCCGGAACTGGCACTGCCCGGGCGCTTTGACTTTTCTTTCGTGCTGATCTACCTGTCTCCGCTGTTTATCATTGCGTTACTCCATGACTTGGTTTCAAGTGAGCGACAATCTGGACGGCTGCGGCTGCTACGATCCTTAGCCCATTTTAGTACGCTGCGCTGGCTACAGCGGGTTGTCCTACGCTACCTACTGGTGTTCATCGCGCTGACCTTGCCCTTGGTGATTGGCGCCGTCATCGCCAGTACCGCGCTGTCCACACTGCTGGCGTTTATCGTGATCACCCTCGCCTACCTCGCATTCTGGTGTGGCGTTTGTGTCTTCGTCGCCACGAGACACTGGCACTCGGTGACCCATGCAACCGCCTTGGTGGGGATCTGGGTGGTCTTGACGCTGATCCTGCCGACTCTCGTGAATCTGATGCTCACGCGCTTTATCCCCGTGGCGCAAGGCGTGGATCTGATGCTCACCCAACGTCAAAATGTGCACTCCGCATGGGAAATCCCCCGTGAAGTCACCATGCAGCGCTTCTTCAAACATCATCCTGAGTGGCAGGGTACTGACCCCTTACCCCCAGATTTTCATTGGAAATGGTATTTTGCTTTTCATCAAGTTGGTGATGAAAGCGTGAGTGATCTATTCCACGCCTATCGTACCGGCTTATCCGCACGGCAGCAGTGGACAGACCGTCTCGGCTGGATCTTGCCGAGTGTCGCGGCGCAGTCGGCCTTGCACCGACTTGCCAATACTGATTTACAGGCACAGCTCCACTATCAAGATCAAATCATTGCTTTCCATCAGCAGATTCGCAACTTCTATTACCCCTACTTGTTCAATGACCGGCCATTCATGGGTGCTGATTTTGCCAAACGTCCCGTGTATCAACCCTTGGCGGAAACCCCGCAATGGCTCTCCGTGCAAAGCCTGCCCTTTTTGCTGATCACGATCTTCATGCTCGTCATCGGACTACGCACGCTTAAGAACCAACATGAACGATAACAAACGAGATTTTAGAAATTCCATGAATTTAAATTTTTCAATAAATTAGGTTATTTAAAAATGAACATCGCATCACCACACCCCTTGATCAAATCGCAGATGTCGCAATTGATCGGCAATACGCCACTTTTAGAACTCCGCTTACAATCTAAAGATGTCCGCTTGTTGCTCAAGATGGAGCTACTCAATCCGACGGGTACCGCCAAAGTGCGTATGGCGCGACAGATGCTGGATGACGCCGAAGCACAAGGCAAACTTAAACGCGGCGGTTGGATCGTGGAGTCGACCTCGGGGAATACTGGCCTTGGCCTCGCCATGATCGCGGCGGAACGAGGCTATCGATTTACCGCCGTGGTCGATCAGCACGCCAGTGCCGATAAACTCTACGCCATGCAGGCGCTCGGTGCGGAGTTGCACTATGTGGGTCAGCATGGTGGCCTTGCAACCGCTGACCGCGATGCCGCAGCGGCGCACATCGCCAAAACACAGGGTGCCTACTGGACCGAGCAACATAATAATCCAGCCAATGCCTACGCCTATAGCGAGCTTGCCGACGAGCTTTATACAGTCTTGGATCACGAGTTACATTACTTAATCGGTGCGGTGGGGACGGGAGGTTCACTGTGCGGCACTGCCCGCGCGCTAAAGCAGTACCTCCCCGCGCTGCAAGTGGTCGGTGTCGAGCCGGTCGGTTCGATTATCTTTGGTGGTGAAGGTGCAGCCTATCATCAGTCAGGAACTGGCACACCTGCCGATGCCGAAATCGGTACCTTGATCGACTACAGCCTGATCGACTCTGGTCGCAAGGTCTCAGACAGTCAAGCGTTTGAAACAGCACGCTATCTTGCGCACCACTGCGGCATCTTTGTCGGTGGCTCTGCAGGCGGCGTGATCTATCAGGCGCTGCAACTCAGCAAAGAAGTTGCGGCGGGGAGCACCATCGTCATTCTGGTCTGTGATGGCGGTGAAAAATACGTGCACACGGTCTTTAACGATGCGTGGATGCACAGTAACAATTTACTGGATCAGCACGTGGCCGATGAGCTAGCCACGTTTTTTACGGCAAAGACGCACTAAGCACGCCTCAGTATTGATACGTAACGTTTAACCTCGAAGCAGTGATCAAAGTGCTTCGGGGCTCGCTCCAAGTATATGCCCCATCACATTGGCACAGATCAATGAAGCACAGCTTCCCGCTTCGCGGTACAATAGTGGCTAAATCTAAATATGACCCCTAAGAGCCACATCGTGAATCTGATTTTTGCTGGGACACCCGAATTTGCGGCAACCGCGCTGCAGGCTTTGATTGATGCAGGGCATCGTATTGTCGCCGTCTATACGCAGCCCGATCGGCCAAGTGGGCGCGGCCAAAAGCTGACCCCCTCCGCGGTCAAAGCGTTAGCACTTGAACACAACCTCCCCATCTATCAGCCTCAGCATCTCAAAGCCTCAAGCGACGAAGGTCTGGCTGCACAAGCGGAGCTTAAAGAACTGGTTGCAGCACATCAGGTTGATGTCATGGTCGTCGCGGCCTATGGTCTGATCTTGCCGCAAAGCGTGCTGGACATGCCGCGCTTGGGCTGCCTCAACATCCACGCCTCACTGCTACCACGCTGGCGCGGTGCTGCGCCGATCCATCGTGCGATTCTGTCTGGCGACACCGAGACGGGCATCACCATCATGCAGATGGATGCGGGGCTGGATACTGGCGATATGCTGAGCAAGGCGCATCTCGCAATCACCGCGCACGATACCAGTGCGACACTGCATGATCGTTTGGCCGTTTTGGGCGGCACGGCGATCGTCGATACCTTGGCGAATCTCGCCGACCTCCATGCCCACCGCACCCCGCAAGTTGGCGACCATGCCACCTATGCGGCCAAGCTTTCCAAAGCGGAAGGCAAGATTGACTGGGCGCATGCGGCGATCGTACTAGATCGTCAAGTGCGCGGCTTACAACCATGGCCTGTCGCCTATGCGCAGATCGGTACCGACGTTTTACGCGTTTGGTCGGCTGAACTCGTTCCTGATTTGCCGAAACAAACTGCGGAGGCTGGCACGATCATCGCCGTGGATAAGCATGGCGTCAGCGTCGTGTGTGGTGATCATCAAGTGCTGCGTCTCACCGGGCTGCAATGGACAGGTGGTAAGCCACTGAACAGTGTGCAAATCCTGCAAACCCAAAAACTGAACGTTGGGCAGTTGTTTCATTGAAAAAAAAGTCAATGCGTAAAAAACCAATGAATCAAAAGTCTATGAGTAAAAATTAATGAGTCAAGATAACGCCAGATCGGCCAAGCCACGTAAATTCCATAACCCGCCTGCCAATGCCCGCACGCGTCCTGCCCCACTGAATTTACGCGCGCAAGTGATTCGCGTCATTATTGCAGTCCTTGATGGGCAGTCCTTAAGTGCGGTGTTGCCTGCGGCACTGGAAAAAACACTGGAACGTGATCGCGGTTTATTTAATGAATTGGTGATGGGCACGCTGCGTCATTGGTTTGCCCTTGATGCGGTGTTGCAACCGATGCTGGCGCGTCCACTGACCGATGGTCGCGTGCAAGCAGCGCTGCTGCTTGGCCTGTATCAGATTTTTCAAACCCGTATCCCTGCGCATGCCGCAATCAGTGAAACAGTTGATGCCGCCAAACAACTCGGACAAGAGAAAGCCAGTGGTTTGGTCAATGCCCTGCTGCGGCGTACCTTGCGTGAGCAAGCGGAACAACAAGCGATTTTTGAAGCCCACCATGCCTTGCCCGAGTGGTTTGCCAACCTCTTGCAGCACGACTGGGTCAATGAATGGCAAGGTCTAGCAGAATCCCTGCGCCATAGTGCGCCGCTGTTCTTGCGCGTCAATAAACGTCAGCGTACACGCACAGGTTATCTTGATGCACTGGCCCTGCAAGGTGTCAATGCCAACAGTACCGACAGCACCACACCGGATGCGATCCAACTGCTGCAACACGTCAACATCCCGAGCCTACCCGGTTACTTAGAAGGCTGGTTCTCGGTGCAGGATTTAAACGCCCAGCGCTGTGCGGGGCTGTTCAATGATGCCCACTTCAACGGTCTGGATGGCAAGACCGTCCTGGATGCCTGTGCGGCTCCGGGGGGTAAAACAGCGCATCTGCTGGAACAGTTCACCCCGAGCCAAATGACGGCAATAGACAGTGACTCGTATCGTCTCAAGCGCGTGCGGGAGAATCTGAATCGTCTAGAACTGTTTGATCAGACACGTGTGACCGTTGCGACTGCGGATGCGGGCACGTGGACTGCGTCTGAACCTGTGGATGCGATTTTGCTCGATGCGCCGTGTAGCGCGACGGGTGTGCTGCGACGTCATCCCGATATCCGTTTACTGCGCATGGCTACTGATATCGCGACAACCGTTGCCTTGCAAGCCACACTACTCGATCACTTATGGACACAGCTTAAAGTTGGCGGACGTCTGGTGTATATCACCTGTTCACTCTTGAAAGATGAAAACGAACATCAGATCGCAGCGTTCCTTGCGCGTACACCAAATGCGACTGAGCGTCCGATTGAGGCCGATTGGGGCTTTAAGCGCCCTGTCGGTCGTCAGTGCTTTCCGGAAACGGATGGTGGCGATGGCTTCTACTTTGCGGTGTTGGATAAGACCGCTTAGAAACCACAACAGCAATAGTAACGATGCGTACTCAATGGCGTGCGCATCGTGATGCTGGTTATCATAAAAATCAGGTAATAAAAGATCAGTTGATCCCAAACTGACGCAGCAGCGTCTCGCAGATCTGGCGCTTCTCTCCCACAGAATGCTCATGTACCAACAACCCTTCGATCACAAAGACCAAAACCGTTGCCAAAGGCGCTACATCCGCTTCTGCCACCTCATGTGCCAGTAGCTCACTGCGCAGCAGCGCCTCCCCCATACGATGAAAATTGTCATGCCACAGATTGATGGCGGGTGAACTTTGCAGTCGCGAGTGCACGGTGGTGATTAGCTTGCTGGACTCCTGCAAACGCGCCACCAGCCACAGTAGCTTATCAATCGGTGTAGGCAATACCGCAGTCATATAGGCCAGCCACTGCGCTTGTAGCACCTCGGTCAATACTGTCGCCAGCACCTCATCTTTGTCTTTAAAGTACCAATAGATG
This sequence comes from uncultured Moraxellaceae bacterium, assembly GCA_964373105.1. Lineage (GTDB taxonomy): Bacteria > Pseudomonadota > Gammaproteobacteria > Pseudomonadales > Moraxellaceae > Aquirhabdus. The sequence continues at coordinate 24,013 of CAYJTU010000007.1, forward strand.
GTGTTCGGAGCGATACCCACGGCAGCTGCCAGACGACTCATGGACGTAGATTCAAACCCTTCTTCGATAAAGAGCCGTCGTGCCGTCGCCACAATCTCATCAAGCTTTTCTTGACGATCTTGCGGACGTTTGTTTTTTGCCATAGTCGTGAATCAATCCGTCATTGGCCGAAATTATATCTTGAATATCATTCAAGGTGTAGTTAGACTTTGTTCATCTTGAATACCATTCAAGACTCATACGATACTATTTTGGACCATATCCTTTGCATTGGAGTCACCGCAATGACTATAACAACAAGTCGCCTGAGCGTAGAACAGTTAGAACAGCTCTCGACGGAAGAACTTTTGAAGGTTTTTCAGACCTTGCCTGCGCCAAAGATCAGCGAAATGGATGGAGAGTTTGCCGCCCGTCTCTTGCAGCAGCCCTCGACGCTCGCGCGCTTCTTCGGGCAAGTCAGCGTTGCCAATCCGCTGATGCCGTGGCTGTGCAAAGCTTTTCGACCTGTCGATGCTGAATCAGGTCGCGGCTATAACACCTTCAAATTGCTCGGACGCGTCGTACAGCGCTTCCCGATGCAGACTGTGATTGCCCCGTCACGCTATGACGGCAAGCCCGCCTATACCTTGGTTTACCATATTTATCATTCGATGTGCGGTGACATCCATATGGTCGATGAAGTCAGAAAAGTCGCTGATGGCGTCTATCTCGGCATCGGCACATGGGGCTTTACGCGTGGCCAGCGTCAAGTCGCATTGCCGTTTTTACTCGAAGGTCCAATCGCCGCATACCGTAAGGATATCGGCCGCAAACGCAAAGGTGCGCTGCTTGCCCGTGAAATCCCTGCACTCAATCCATAATCACATGACGGAGGAGTTTAAGATGACTTCCAATAAGACCACTGCGCTGATCACGGGTGCATCTGCCGGCATCGGTGCCAGCTTTGCTCGCTTCCTCGCCGCCCAAGGTCACGACCTGCTGCTGGTGGCGCGCCGTGAACCACGGTTGCAAGAACTGGCGACTGAATTGCGCGCGCAGTACGGCATTCGCTGTGAGATCTTCACCGCCGACCTGACCGACCCCAGCGCGCCAAAAGCCATCATGGACTATGCCGCAGAGCAAGGTTTAGAGATTGATGTGCTGATTAATAATGCAGGGCTTTCAGGCAAGACGGCATTCTCAGAGACGCCGTGGGAGGTGCTGGCGGCTGAACTACAACTGATGGTCACGGCAGTGACTGAACTTGCGCATCGCGTATTGCCAGGCATGCGTGCGCGCGGTTTTGGCCGCATCATCAATCTGTCCTCGATCGCGGCGCTGTCCCCACCGGGTGCAAGCTTGCTCTACACAGGGATCAAAAGCTATGTGCTGCTGATGTCGCAATCGCTGGATATGGAGCTCAAGCCCTACGGGATTCATGTCACGGCGCTGTGTCCGGGTTTCACCCACAGTGAGTTCCATGATGTGATGGGCACCCGCGACGCGGCGAACCATTTACCGAGCATCCTCTGGCAACAGCCCGAAGCAGTCGTCGAGGCAGGTTGGAATGCGGTGAACAAAGGCCAGCCGATCTGCGTACCGGGTACGGTCAACAAACTACTGGCCGCCAGCATGCGACCCATCCCGACACGCATTCAGTATTTCTTAGGAAAGACTTTTAATCCCTTTAAACAGGGTTGAGTGAGATTGTTTGAACATGCCCTGAAGCATCAAACTTGATGACGTGGTGCTTCAGGATTTTGCAGATAAAATGCCACTTAGAGCGTTATTTAAACAAGACTTTCCGTGCTTCCTGCCAATCTTCCCAGCAATTCTCCGCGACCAGATCTGGAAAACCGCGTGCTTGCTCTTGCGCGATGGCTTCGCTATACGGCAGGTTGATACACGCCGCATGATCGCGAATCTTAAACACTTCTTCCTCGGTCAGCGGCGCACCGCGCTCCTGTTCGAGCTTGTAGAGCAGTGCCACTAAGGGCGGCGTGAAGACAAGGCACTGTGGATCGTTAACTTCTGTGTCGTTGCTTTGGGGATCGGGACTTTGGGAATCAAGGTTGGTCATAACGCTCTAAGCTTTCTAAAATTGTTGCGATAAAGCGCAATGATGGCATGGATTACTCTTTGCAACAATCCAAAGCACACCTGACGCCTACCGTCTTAAACCTTCGCAGGCCGACGCATCAAGGTCGACTTACCAAATAAACTGCCGACCAAATCCACCGCCACATGCGCGGTTTGATTGCGTACATCGAGTGCAGGGTTGAGCTCGACGATATCGAGGGATGCCATGAGACCGGTATCTGCGATCATCTCCATACAGAGCTGCGCTTCACGATACGTCGGACCGCCAAGCACCGTCGTACCGACACCGGGTGCAATGTCGGCATCGAGAAAGTCGACATCGAAACTGACATGCAGATGAGTGTTTTCATCCAGATCAGCCAGTGCCGCCTGCATGGTACCGCGCATGCCAACTTCATCGATAAAGCGCATGTCGAACACATCAAGGCCTTCTTGATAAACCAAATGCTTCTCACCCAAATCCACGCTACGGATACCGATCTGCTTGACCCATGTCGAGGAGATCGCTGGGGTATGACCACCGATGCCCGTCAACTCTGGCGGGCCATAGCCACACAGACACGCCACGGGCATGCCGTGGACATTGCCACTTGGGGTTAAGGTGTTGGTATTAAAGTCGGCATGCGCATCCAACCAAATGATGCGCAGTTTCTTGCCATGGTCACGGCAATAACGCGCAACCGCACTGATTGAACCAATGCCGAGGCAATGATCGCCGCCCATCAGGATCGGCAAACGACCCGTCTCAAGCTCGTGATAGACCGCGTCATGCACCGATTGATTCCATGCCGCGACTTCAAACAGGTGACGATAGCCATTGACCGGTGGCAGCCATGGATTGGCGGGACCAAACAGATTGCCGCTGTCTAGGACATCCAGCCCTTGGCCTTTGAGGATTTCAACAATATTGGCGACGCGCAGGGCTTCGGGGCCCATGGATGCACCACGTGCACCCGCACCAATATCTGTCGGTGCACCAATTAAACTGACATGCAGGTTGGGGGTTACAGTCATGGGGGGTAGTACTCAACCTATTTTTAGATAAAAGAAAGCTTTAGCAGAAGCAAAGGAGAATGCAGGTGTCTCATATTGAACATAACAGCACAGGATGCGATTGCTAAACAATGATAGCAAGCAATGACTCCAAGCAATGATCAGGCCAAGCTCAACAACGGGCTCAAACAGCTTTCAAACTGCGGCGTAGGCGCATCCAATCAAAATGAATCCCCGGATCGGTTTTACGTCCCGGTGCGATATCACTATGCCCCGCCAAATGATTGATGGTCTCAGGATAGGCGGCTTGGATAGCGGGAACCACGCGCTGCAATGCAGCATACTGCGCATCTGTGAACGGTAGATGATCTGCACCTTCAAGTTCAATACCGATTGAGTAATCATTACACTCAGGCACGCCCAAGTAGGCGGAACGGCCGGCATGCCAAGCGCGCTCATCGAATGAGACGAACTGAATGATCTCGCCCAGCCGTGTGATAAACAGGTGGGCAGAGACTTTCATGTCTTTGATGATGTCGAAATAGGGATGCAGTGTGGGATCAAGCTGATTTTGAAAGAACACTTCGACATAGCGCTCGGCGGCGTATCGCTCGAAGTCATCTAGAGTTTCGGCAGGTGGCAAGCTGATGTTGTGGATCACGATCAAACGCACGGGACCTTCGGGGCGCGCGTTATAATTCGGTGAAATGACTTGCTTGGCCGCAGCAAGCCAGCCGGATTGAATGCTCCAATCGGCGGGATCTGATGCTACTGCTGGAATCTGTTTACCGCTGATGGAACTCATGCTGATAATTTTCTTAACCCGTCAACCACGGATAATAACGCACGATCGAACATTTGCGGTTGTTCTGACAAGATACATGCACGTTTTTGACTGAGTTCGATCGCCAATTGCATCATCGACAGCTCGGCGGCTTTGATGCCGCGTTTATTGGCAAAAATCAGTTTTTCAGAAGAACGGATCTTGGCCACCAGACGGTGACGTACTGAACTATCACTCTGCATAAACTCAACCCAAGTGCCGACCACGATGTGACGTACTTCGACCACATGCGGATCGCTTGGTGCCAAGGTATCGCCTTCATAAATCGACGAGACAGTCGTAGGCATCGCCACAAATTTGATTTCATTAGGATGCGTACTGCTGATCGCTTGCTGCACAGAGACGGCGGATGCACTTTCGACTTGATTGGCTTTGTTTTCAGGATCAAGCACTTCTACCAAAGGCGTACTCACACCATTGATGATCTCTTGATGACTTTGCAATATCTCTGCCAGCATTTTTTCAAGCTGCTGCGCATCAAAATTCACCGACATCAGCCCTTTACGCAAACTATTCAACAGCTTGGGTGAGACACCTTTTAAACGTTCAATCCACTGCACATCACCTGCGGGGGGCAGCATGCTCCAGACCAAGGCATCAACGACTTTGATTGATTGCCGCCATGACTCTGACTCAGTGCCTTCTTTAAGCGCGGACAAGTACAACACATGACGCCAACCCTCTTGCAGCAAACGCACGATCGACATTGGCAGCTTCAAACCATTTAAACGGCGATTGAGGGCTTGCTGCACCAGTGTACGCGCGGCTTCTGCACGTGCACGGTTTTCTTCGGCTTCGCGGGTGCGGGCGTCCATGGCAGCCAAGCGATCTTGCTGCTGTTGGTAAAACTGATTGAAGTCATTAAACAAATGTTCAAAGATGCCAATTTCATCATGGAACTCAGTCAGGACGACAAAGACCACTTCTTCGACTTTCTTATACAGGACCTCACTGCTCTTACTGTTTTCATCCCAGCTTTGACCCGCTTTAGCCAGTAAGTTCAGTAGTTTTCTCGCATAGTGATCTTCACCGCTAAAGAAAGTCTTGTCGACCAAAGCTACTTTCAAGATCGGGATTTGCAAACGGCCAATCAACGCCTTCATCGCGGTCGGCAGTTCTTTGTCATCCAAAATATAATCAAATAACGTCGAGACCAAATCGATGAGATTGGTTTCGTCTTCAGCAATCACTTGGGTGCTTTCAGCATCGCTGTGTAGATTTTGACGAATGTTGTCGCGGACTGCTGCCACACTTTGTTGAATGTCACTCTGTGCCATCGGCGTACGCGGCTCAGCAGACTGAAGCTGCTCAAGCAGATTTAGCAGTTCAGGCTGGGCAAGTATCTGTTCGTTGGCAAAAGGATGCGGATTCAACGCTTGCAGCGGTGCTGCGGCGATACTCTTACTCATGGCTGCAAACAGTTTGGCTTGCTGAATCAACAACGCGGGATCAACAACCAGACCACCATGCGGTGCCACATGCAAAATCGGAATACCATCTTCCATGATCGGCGGTGGCATGACTGGCTGCGGCTGAGCACTGGTGGCTCCGCCTTGGGATGGCGCAGCAGCAACTGGCTTCGGTTTCTCAATACTTGCAGAGGGTTTATTCGGTTGGAACTTGTCCCGCTCCGGCACTTCGGCGTATTCCAGCGCAGGAAGGATGATGGCTTTGAGCGCATGCATCGCTGGCAAATCCAACTGCGTTGCGAACTGACGCACCAATGAGATTTTTTGGGCGGGCAGCAACGACAAAGGCGCAAGGCTATCTAGCAGCACTTGAAAAAGTGCGCGTGGGTGGAACGGCAGTTGGGTTTGGTTACTTAATTTTTCAGTGAAACGCTTTAAACGCTGGAAGGCATTGCCAAGATCTGGCTCTAAAGCATGTGCGAGACGATCAGCCAGCGCATCGACAGCCACCGCGACTTCAAAGTCAGCGGCATCGACTAAGCCGATATGCTCGAAATCAACATCAGGTAGGGGATTCAATTTGCTATCATGCACTTGCTGTAATTGTGCAAAGCGATGCAACTGGGTGTCCATAAAAGTACTGGCGTTTTGCTCAATCAGGGCACGATTACTACGCAGTACAGGAATCACTTCCATATAGCGCTGTTGCATGGTCACGGGCAAGCTTTCGCTACGCTCAATCACCCAAGCAGGAATTTGATCTAATAGGGTGTTGAATTTAGGTATAAAAAAATCAGTCAATGGCTGACGTAAAGCATCCGAGAAATACGAGAGTGTCGCAGGAGCTTTGCTCTTTGGCAGCGCTCGAGGAAACAATTGATCATCTTTTACAGATGAGTCGATATGAGTATTCATGGCATCATGCACAATATTTCAGTCCTTGAATGATAATATATACCGATTTTCAGAAGCCGCACAGTCAATTTAGTCGGTTAAACTAAGTTTATTACGCACTTCACTGTCAGTCAGTGCCAATTATGCGTACTGGTTGACACAAATTGTCATAGAAATAAAACTGTATCGTGTGTGGCTGAACATACCATGCGCCATGCTGCAAATAAACCATCATCTCTCGATTATTATATAATTTATAGATGTTTTACTAACTAGATGAAAAGGATAAGGACGGTATGATCCCCGCCGATTTGTTAAATCTCAGTATTTTGCGCAATGTAGCCCTCGCTTTAGATGAGGATATCGGCAGCAATTTGATCGCAGACAGCGGCGACATCACCGCACAGCTTATCCCAGAGCAACACACCGCACATGCCAAAATTCTGACCCGTGAAGCGATGGTCCTTGCCGGTCGTCCGTGGGTCGATGCCGTGTTTGCCAAGCTTGATCCGATGGTTGAAATCACCTGGCTGGCCAATGAAGGCGATCATCTTGCGGCCAATACGGTTTTTCTCGAACTTAAAGGCTCGGCGCGGAGTCTGCTGACGGGTGAGCGTGCGGCATTGAACTTTATCCAGACCTTATCCGGTGTCGCCACACGAGTCGCTGCACATGTACAAATTTTGGATGGACTGCCGACCCGCCTACTCGATACGAGGAAGACCCTGCCCGGTCTGCGTATCGCCGAGAAATATGCCGTCAGCATTGGCGGTGGTCAGAATCATCGCTTGGGGCTGTTTGATGCCTTCTTGATCAAAGAAAATCATATTCTGGCGGCCGGTGGTATCCAGCAAGCGGTAGATGCGGCTCATCGCATCGCCCCGGGCAAGCCCGTTGAAGTCGAAGTGGAAAGCTTTGAGGAGTTGAATCAAGCGCTGGATGCGGGTGCGGACATCATCATGCTCGATAATTTCAGCAATGATGATATGCGTAAAGCGGTTGCGCATACCGCAGGACGCAGCAAGCTTGAAGCATCGGGTAACATCACTGATGCCAACTTACGCAGTGTCGCCGAAACCGGTGTGGACTTTATTTCTTTGGGTACGCTGACCAAGGATGTGAAAGCAATTGATTTGTCGATGCGCTTGGTGAAGTAAGCTCGCGTCATCAATCCTGTGTAAAAAAAAGCCCATTTTAAAATGGGCTTTTTAGCATCACAGACCACTTACCAGCCGAGTGCTTTCTGCTGAAGTGCGATTAAGTCTTTGATACCGTCCTCTGCCAAAGCCAGCATTTGATTACACTGCTCACGACTAAACGGTTTGGTCTCTGCGGTGCCTTGGATTTCGATGAATTCACCCGATTGGGTCATGACCACGTTCAAGTCGGTTTCACATTTCGAGTCTTCTTCGTAGCACAGGTCAAGTAGCGCTTCGCCCTTATACATGCCGACAGATATCGCCGCAACCAAGCCTTTGAAGGGGTCCGCGCTCAGTTTCTTTTGTTTAATCAGTATCCCGAGTGCATCGACCAATGCCACCGCACTGCCAGTGATTGCTGCGGTACGCGTGCCGCCATCGGCTTGCAGCACATCGCAGTCGATGGTGATGGTGTTTTCACCCATTTTCTTCAGATCAACCATCGAGCGCAGGCTGCGACCGATCAGACGTTGGATCTCTTGGGTGCGACCGGTTTGCTTCCCACGTGCGGCTTCCCGGTCATTACGGGTATGGGTCGAACGCGGCAGCATGCCGTATTCCGCTGTGATCCAGCCTTGGCCTGTACCTTTTAAGAAACGGGGGACGCCATGTTCAATACTTGCGGTACACAGCACACGGGTATCGCCGAACTCAATCAGCACCGAGCCTTCAGCATGGCGCGTGAAATTACGGGTGAAGGTGATTGGACGTAATTGGTCATTACTACGTTGATCGTGGCGCATGGCTGTTCATTCCGATGAGATTGATAAATAACGAAAGATAGAGGTTGCACATTCTATTGTGAATGGTCTGCATTGTGGTTCATTATAAGGGCTATGAATGCTGCTTGATCAGTATTTGGCAGGTATTTTTATCGATCTTGCTGAGCCAAAGAATAAACAGCCCCTTCAACCGCCCGAGTTTAATCCCACTATGAATACCAATCGATTAGAAGCCTTCAGTGATGGTGTGATCGCCATCATTATCACCATCATGGTCCTTGAAATCAAAGTGCCACACGGGGAAACACTGGATACATTGATTCCGCTGATTCCCGTACTCCTCAGCTATGTGTTGAGCTTTATCTATGTCGGGATCTATTGGAATAACCACCATCATTTCATGCATATGGTGCACAACGTCAATGGCAGAATCCTGTGGGCCAATCTGCATTTGTTGTTTTGGTTATCTCTGATCCCCTTTGCGACAGGCTGGATGGGTGAGAATCATATCGGCGCGCTGCCTGTGGCGCTCTATGGGTTCATTTTATTTATGTGTAGCGTTGCATACTCTATACTGGTTCGCGCGGTGCTGAGTGTGCAGGGGCAAGACCCCAAACTGGCTGCCGCTTTGGGGCGCGACTACAAAGGCAAGATCTCGACCATCCTGTATCTGGTCGCGATCCCACTGGCTTTCCTGAATCCTTGGATCAGTATTGCGCTGTTTGTGACGGTGGCGATCATTTGGTTCTTGCCGGATCGCCGGATTGAGAAGGTGTTGGATTAGGGTTTTAGACAGTCCTTATCCGCGCCTCAATGATCTCCGCCAACGCCTCTGGCGCTTCCTCAGGAATCCAGTGGCTTAATTTTTTCAAGACTTCAAGTTTGTAGTCCGCGTCGACAAAGCGAGAAGTTAGCGCTGCACCTGCCTTGGCCAAGGCAGTATCACCCTCACTCCAGACATGTGTGGTCGGCACTTTGACTTTGCTGAACATCGTCTTAGGATTCATAAACGGCATGGCGCGATACCAATTGATTGCCGTGGTCAGTGCGCCGCGATCGACGATATCGTGATTGAAATTTTGAACTTGTTCAGGGGTCATGCCTGAGTCCTTCAGGAGACCTTTCATGATTTTCGTCTTAGTTGTCAGCCATTCAGGCACCCGAGGCAGTTGGAAGAGCGCCATATAATACGACTTAAAGAGTTGATTACTGCTGAGCATCGAGCGCATATAGGCACCCGGATGAGGTACTGAGACGCTGGTCAATGTCTTGATCGGCTGCACATGTCTTTGCGCGACTCGCCACGCCACCATTGAGCCCCAATCATGCCCCACCAGATGCACGGGCTGACCGATCTCAGCGATTAAGGCTTCGATGTCGGCTGCCAAATAATCCAAGCGATAGTCACTGCGCTTTTGCGGGCGAGCCAGCGGCGAGTAGCCACGCTGATCAGGGGCAAGCGTGCGATAGCCTGAGGCATTTAAGATCTGATTGACCGCCGACCACGACTCTTTGGTCGATGGAAAACCGTGGAGTAAGACGACCACCTCGCCATCGAGAGGGCCCGAATCCACCACATCAAAAGTAAGACCTTGATGGGTGAACTGGCTGATGCGTTGACTGTCCTTGGCACTCTGCTTTGGACTGCGCGCTGAACTGCTCGGCTTGGTCATCTTGAACTCCACGTTAAAAACATTAAACTTTACGAATAAACAGCTCACGATCAAAGCGCACTTGCGGCCAGAACACACCGTCCAGCTCACGCTCACCCGCACCGATCACCATGATGGGTAACTCTGCTGTAGATAGATTAAGCAGCTTGCGTACACGCACTTCATCAAAGCCTTCCATCATGCAGGTGTCAAAGCCATAAGCGCGCAGTGCCAGCACAAGGTTCTCACAGGCCAGAGCGGTGCTTTTGGTCGCCCAGAGTTTGACATCCTGACGGTCAAATGGTCCACGGGGTACAGGGGTAAACAGACCACCAAGTGCCACTGCGGATTTCTTGACGGCGGCAAAGCTATTCAGCGGCCCTGGGTTATAACTCAGCGGAATCAATTGATAGTAACGCTTGACCAGAGGTGGCAGCTTCGGTGTCGGCCACTCACGCAGCATTTGTCTAGCGAACTCATCAATACGGTCGGTACGTGCGACGCACACGATCAGCTCTTGTGCAGTGGATGCCGCGAGTTGACTCATACACGCTTTGACCAGTAGTTTTTTCTTGCTGGGCGTGCGCACGACATAAAACGTCCATGGCTGTAGACCTGATGAGTTCGGTGCCAGCATCGCCATATCTAAGCAGTCATCCAGCACTTCTTCTGGAATCGGTTTGCTGGTGAACTTGCGGACCGAACGACGGCTTTGTAGAACTTTTCTAAAATTTTCAACATCGATGTCTGCTGGCGCAGGCTCGTAGTAGCGGGACTTGCCATTCATCATCACGGTATCAGCCGTGGTTTCATGCGCTATCTTCGTGTCAACTGATTTCATGATTCTCTCGTCATGTGAGGGGTAATAGGTGATGCATCAGGGTCTTAAAATTCAGTTTTTTAAAGCAATAAAAGTAGGCGAATTGGGATCATGACTGCCCTACTTTTATCCTAGCTGACTGTGCTTGACTATAGCTGCCAAATCTTTACCTCTTTAGACAATATTTATTGTCAGTTTTGCCATGTTACACAGGTTCTCAATTGGAATCTAGTCATGAGAACTGCTGCGTCATATGACCACTTGACGAATACATAACCAGTGAGTTATATTTAAATACATAACCAGTCAGTTATGGATTTACCATGTCAAATGCTCATGATGCCCTCTTTAAAACTCTTGCAGATCCGACCAGACGGGCGATCTTCGAGCAGTTGTGTTCTGAGGGCGAACAAACCGTCAGTGCATTAACGGCTCGGGCTGGGGTCTCACAGCCTGCGGTATCAAAGCATCTGGGTGTACTCAAGGATGCAGGACTGGTCCGCGACCGCCACCAAGGTCGTCAAACGCACTATAGCGCGCAGCAAGGTGCACTTACTCCCCTGATCGATTGGACCAACCAGATGACGAGTTTCTGGCAAACCCAGTTCGACCAACTCGAAGACCTACTCAAAAGGATGGACCAATGAACACAATCGCAACCGAAACTCGCTCAGTCGTTGTCGAACGGGAGATTCCCTTTCCCCCAGAGAAGATCTGGCGTGCACTCACCCAACCCCACCTGATCGAAGAGTGGCTGATGAAGAATGATTTCAAACCTGTCGTGGACCACCGCTTCAATCTGACTGCGGACTGGGGTGCGGTCGACTGTCAGGTGCTCGCCGTCGCCCCCCATAAAACGCTGTCTTATACGTGGGAAGCCTATGGCCTCAAGAGTGTGGTCACGTGGACACTCACCCCGACCAGCACGGGAACCCGTCTACAAATGGAGCAAGCGGGCTTTCGCGCAGACCAAGAGCAAGCCTATCAAGGTGCCCAATACGGCTGGCAGAAATTCTTTGCCTCGCTCGATCAGGTCGTGGCAAAGGCTGACTGAAGTCTGGCACAATCGAGGCGAGACGCTGTGGATAGCGCGGCCAGATGATGAAAAGTGGCAAGATGAAGAAACGGGTGTCAGCCTCATGCAGGCTGGCATCGGTCACCATAGAAAAACAGCCCATCAGAGGTGAAAATCAAATGGAAAAGAAGATAGCAGCCCAAGGTGAAACGCCAACTCAACTCATTGATGCGAAGATCAAGGGACTAGACGACTGGCGCGGCAAGACGCTCGCCCATGTCCGAGCCCTGATCCAGCAAGCTGACCCAGAGGTGATTGAGGAGTGGAAATGGAGTGTGCCCGTCTGGTCTCACGCTGGGATCATCTGTACAGGTGAGACGTATAAGAAAGCGGTGAAGCTGACATTTCCAAAAGGTGCCGCACTCAAAGATCCAACGGGGATCTTTAATTCCAGCCTTGAGGGCAATGTTAGAAGGGCGATTGATCTGCATGAGGGCATCGAGATTGATGAGGTGGCGTTTAAGGCGTTGATTTTGGAGGCGGTGGAGGTGAATCGGGGGGAGTGATTGAACATTGAAGGGATTCTAGCAAGCCTTAGGCTTGGCGCTCATCACGCATTACCTGCCGTAAAGTGTAGTAGCTCAGACCTGATCTGACAGTCACCAGTTTTGCATAAGCATCTGTCGGATTAGATTTGGTTCAGATTCCTCTCTGCCCAAATCTGTTTTTCATCAAGTAACTTTGCCATTGGTGTTCGCCCACAGCACATCTTTCCTTGATGAGCTCTCGAGATTATGGCGAAGCCAGATTGAACGAACGCCACTGCCCGAAACAAACACGCCAGTTTTGCGCAATTCATTGCTGATTCGATGTTGTCCATAAGCTGGATATTCTACAGCATAGACCATGACCGCTTTTTCGATCTGCTCATCAACCCGATTCTTAAGATTAGGGGAGCGACGGCTTTTGTTAATCAGTGCGTCTAGTCCAGCTTCAGCAGCAAGCTCTTGATAGCGATAGAAGGTGTCTCGTGATACGCCCATAATCTTGCAGGCTTTAGAAACGTTTTGCAGCTCTTCTGCTAAATTCAAAAGACCTTCTTTATGTTTAATGATAGGATTGTTAGTATTCAACATGAGGGTTACTCCGTTTTGGTTGGATTAGATACCTATAATCAAAATCAGATCAAGTCTGAACTAATACACTAAATCGGTTAAACCTGTTCAATCAAAGTGAGCCACCTCTGTATTCTTAAAAAAAAAAAGGGAAATATCATGGGTACAAATTATAAAGCTGCTTTAAGTGTTGTTATTGGTGCAACACTTTCTGCTTGTGGTGGTAGTGATACTACACCTGCGATCAATACACCTGCGCCCATTATTAAAACATCATCAGCAGTGAGTGTTGATGCAAGCATTCCTGAGTCGGTGCGCCAGCAGGTTGCAGAGATTGTTTCTTCGGTTGCCACTGTCGATAAAATACCCCGTACGATTGTTGTCGGCGAAGGTGAAGATATTGTTCTGGCACTAGATGCGCAAGGCAAAATCATAATGACAGGAGTAGCTGCGGCAGATGGCACAACGGCGTTTAATGCAACTTCTACGGCTGTGGGTTTAGTCAGCTTTGCACTGGACACACCTGAAAATTTAACCGAAAAGCAAGTAAATGCTAAAATTCGTGCAGCGGCAGGTTTTGCCCAATTGACCGAACGAGTGGATACGGTACTGAAAGCTGGCAAAATTGTTTCTTCTGAGTCAAATGTGTTGGAGCAGGTGTTGCTTGTGGCGCAACAAGTCAAAAAGAGCACAACAGTAGCTGTTGCCAGTAAAGGCGCACGATTGATGACTACGGCGCGCGAGTTGCCAACCACTCCTTCCGTCACCACAGATTATCCTTTTACATTAGTCGAAACCGAAAACTGGATTGGTAAAGTCAGTTTTGACACCAATAAAACAGTTAAAAATACCATTCCTTTGGCGTGGTCGGTGGTGGCCAAAAACAGCAACGGCGATGTGTTACCAAATGGTGATTTGGTTTTACAACCTGCTGGCATCGGTGCGCGTAGTGTAGATGCAATTGGTAATACTTTTGGTGGCATATGGACTTTTTTGGGTCGTTTGACTTCTCCGTCAGTGACTGTACCCGATGATAACGGTAAATCTTTTGAGCTGATTGTGGCGCAAACGCCAGAGATATTACGCTATAACAAAGCTCATGCATTGGTAGATACAATTCTAAAAGGCTTGGATTTACAAGCCGATACAGGTGATAAATGCCAATTGGCCTATGTAAAAGCTGTCATGAGTTCTAAAGACATGAGTAATTTGCTAACGGCAGATCCCGATAATATTATGATTCGACTTGGGCAATGGCAAGCAAACGTACTTTCAATGAGCAACGTGTTGTCATCAAGCGCGGACTTGGTAGATAAATGCGGTTCTCAGGCAGCTAAAGATACCATTCTTAGCCAAGCGAAACGAATTAGCACTAAAATGGCTTATCTTGTACCCATTTACGGCCAATTTAAAACTGTTAAAAAAACCTATGATTTTGCAACATTGGCTGAGCGTTTCTTTTTAATTGCCCACTATCAAGATGAAGAGCCAGCGGTTTATACGGTGTGTATCAACAAAAATGGTGGCGTGGGTAATTGTGCGGTTGAATATCAAATCACGAATTTGGAGACGACATTACCCGTCGATTCACCCATGACAGCAGGGGCGGAATTTGGTGTTTCGGTTGCCGCAAAAGACGCAAAGGGCAACTCTACGCTAGTACCTGCCGAATTGGATTTTGACATTAGTGATAAGAGTAAGTTGTCATATGACCCAATAACGCAAAAATTTACCAGCTTGGCATCAGGTCGGCCAACAATTAGCGTAAAAGATAAGGTGACAACTGCCAAAAGTGTTGCGCCTGTAACGATTAATATTGATGCGCCACGTTTTAACAAAACTAAAATTATCCTAAAAGTGGGCGAGACCGTTACGTTGCCGCTGCAAAATGCACAAGGGCAGAATATTGTGTTAAATGGCGAAACTGATTGGGGGACAAACCTACAAGGTGAGGTTGCAGGGGGTGTGGTAGCGATTTATCCGAATGGCTTTACGACGCCTAAATCGACAGGAACGCAAATACGGATTAAAGGGCTTAAAGCTGGAAAGACGCTTATTGCAGGAGTGAATGTAGCCGATGGTAATTATACAGAAAAGGTTGAGGTGGTGGTTGATAATGGTAGCGGCAACTACGTTAAAATTAGCGCAACAGGTCAACAATTGCCAGACAGCGCAACCACATGGAACTGTGTGCTAGACAAGCAAACAGACTTAATGTGGGAAAATAAAACCGATGATGGTGGTTTACGTTACTACGATTACTCCTATAGTTGGTTTGAAAATAGTACTGGTTACGACAAGCCATATTCTGATCAGATTAGTACTTGCGGCAATACACTGGTCAAATGCAACACCAAAGCATTTATTACAGCAGTGAATACCCAAAAGCTATGCGGCTATAGCAACTGGCGATTACCGAATAAAGAAGAGCTGGTGGGGATTGGCTCAAAATCAGATAAAACGAATTATTTTTTTCGTTATACAGGGTTATATTGGTCAGCGTCTTCATATGCTTATGATAATAATGCAGCATGGTACGTGGATTTTTATAACGGCGATCAGTACTCTGCTTTCAATAAAAGTTATGGCTTCTACGTTCGAGCGGTTCGCATTAGCCAGTAATTGGTAGTGTAGATTTTGGTTTTTTGTTTGCAGGTTTTACTCGGTAAACCTATTTTCGTAGATTTTGGAGTGATATAATCATAATTGGTTGTAACCTATAAAATTGCACGGCATAGTGATGTGTAGTAGCTCAGACCTGATCTGACAGTCACCAGTTTTGCATAGGCATCTGTCGGATTAGATTTGGTTCAGATTCCTCTCTGCCCAAATCTGTTTTTCATCAAGTAATTTTGCCATTGGTGTTCGCCCACAGCACATCTTTCCTTTATGAGTTCTCGTATTATTGTAGTAATCCAGCCACTCGTCCAGATCTTTCTGTAAACCTGCTAAATCCACATACAATTTCTTCCGAAACGCCACCTGATAAAACTCCTGCAAAATCGTCTTATGGAAGCGTTCACAAATTCCATTCGTTTGCGGTGACATCGCTTTGGTTTTGGTGTGGTCAATGTCGTTGATTGCTAAATACAACTGATTAGATTTTCTACCATGACTAACTCCTTTAATTTTGAGTGTGAAACAGAGTTTAGCCATTATGGCTACCAAACTAATTTGGGTTAACCCATGAATCTATCGCCTCTCCCCCCCAAGAAAACCACCCCTATTCCTCCTAAAATCCATCCATTACCAAAATTTCCCACTTTCTTATCATCCAACTCTCTTGAAAACAATCCACCCTGCCCTCATCAAGCCGTAAATAGCCCTATTCTTTAGTTTTTAATTTGTGGAGTGTGACCGCTCATGGCGAAGCGTGATTATTACGAAGTGCTTGGTGTCGCTAAAAGCTCAAGCGAAGATGAAATCAAAAAAGCCTATCGCAAACTGGCGATGAAATTTCACCCGGATCGCAATCCTGACGACAGTGATGCCGAAGCCAAATTCAAAGAAGCCTCAGAAGCTTATGAGATTCTCTCCGATGCGGAGAAACGTGCAGCCTATGACCGCATGGGTCATGCCGCATTTGATGGTATGGGCGGTATGGGCGGCGGTGGATTCCAAGGTGGCGGCAACTTCCAAGACATGTTTGGTCAGTTTGGCGATATCTTTGGTGACATGTTCAGCGGTCGTCAAGGTGGTGGTCAAGCGCGTCAACGTCGCGGTGCCGATCTACGCTATGTGATGGAACTGACTCTCGAAGAAGCGGTCAAAGGCGTGAAAAAGAATGTGACGTTCACAGCGCCTGCACCGTGTGTGGCGTGTGATGGCAAAGGCGCGAAAGATCCTAAAGACGTGCAAACTTGCGGTACCTGTCATGGTGCAGGCCAAGTGCGTATGCAACAAGGTTTCTTCTCGGTCAATCAAACTTGCCCAACCTGTCATGGTCGCGGCAAAACAGTCAAGAACCCCTGTAATGTCTGTCATGGCAGCGGCGTCAAAGATAAATCACGTACCCTTGAGGTCAGCATCCCAGCAGGTGTGGACAGCAGCGATCGCGTGCGTCTGACCGGTGAAGGTGAAGCTGGCGGCGCAGGTGTACAACCGGGCGATCTGTATGTCGAGATCGTGGTTAAAGAACACAAAGTGTTCCAACGTGACGGTGCAGACCTCTATATGGATGTGCCGATCAGCTTTACCGATGCAGCACTGGGCAAAGACGTTGAAATCCCGACCTTAGATGGTCGTGTCAATCTGAAAATTCCTGAAGGCACGCAAACCGGTCGCCTCTTCCGCTTGCGCGGTAAGGGTGTGAAGCCTGTGCGTACCACCATGACGGGTGACCTACTCTGCCGTGTCACGATTGAGACGCCGGTCAACCTGACCAGCCATCAAAAGGAACTGCTGCGTGAGCTGCAAGGTTCGATGGACAATGGCGCGCAGTCACCGAACAAAAAATCTTTTTTTGATCGCATTGGCGAGTTTTTTTCATAAGCCCTGAGTACGACATGTATAAAAAACGCCAGCGATGATTCGACTGGCGTTTTTTATGGTCGCCGCACGTTGTATGTGAATATGGATACGAGAGTGGATGAGGAATCGGCAACGATACCGAGTTTATACGCCGTTTTTGCTTCTTTTCGGCTACAATTCATGCCGTTCATTTTACATTTTATTTGCATCGCCTCCTCTAACATTGAGCGAAGGTCGAGTGCCGTAAGGATTTTAAATCGTATGACAAGCACCACACGCATTGGGATTTTAGGCGCTGGCGGCCGCATGGGCCGCATCCTCATTCAAGCCGTCGCTGAAGCAGGCGCAACGCTCGCCGCCGCAGTGGTATCCCCTGGTAGTTCGCTGATTGGCGCGGATGCCGGCGAGATGGCAGGGATTCGTAAGAATGGCGTGAAGATCGTGGGCAACCTTGCCGATGAAATCCTGCACTGCGATGTGGTCATTGACTTCTCCACCCCTGCCGCGACCATGACCCATGTAGAAATGTGCCGTGCTGCTGGCAAAGCCATCGTGATTGGTACCACAGGTTTGACTGAAGCGCAGTTTGCGTTGATTGATGAAGCCGCGCAGGATATTCCAGTGGTCTATGCCGCGAACTATTCAGTGGGCGTAAACGTGTCACTCAAAAGATC
>CAYJTU010000008.1:0-39251 GCA_964373105.1 uncultured Moraxellaceae bacterium
AAACGGCAAGACCAAGACCTTGCTCAATGGCGCGAAGTCCTCTTTTGAACTGATCGCTTCACAGCACAGCATCATCTTTGATACCTATCAATCCGACCGTGTCCCGCTTCTCTATCAGGACAAAGAACGGATTTTCTTTATCAAACCTGAATGGCAAATCATGTATTTTGGCAGCATTAAGTTCTTTCCACTCCTGACAAGCAGCAGCTTCTTTTTGCCTGATGGTGAGGAGAAGGCCGTCAAAGTCTCGAAGTCGCCGTATCAAACGCTGACCCCGATGTATCAGATCGCCTCCACGCCATTACTCGCCAAGCTGGGCAGCAATGCCAGTTTTGCCAGTATCGATAAAGTTCAAGAATTTAAAAAAATCCCTGAGATTGAACAAACGTTCTTTGGCACACTCCAGACCTCCCAGTCCTACAAATATCGCTTCTTGCCCTTCTACCATCCTTATAGTGCGTTGTTCCTCCGCGAGCTGAAACGTTCAGGCATTGATGGCTTATTGAACCGCCGGATTCAAACTAGCCCGCAAGGCTACTACCCGACCAACAGCTTCAACTTTAGTAGCTATCAACCAACCGACAAAGTACTCGTCGATAAAACCGTTAAAAATGATCAAGTTGATTTCGAACGCTATGGGGCCTATGCGCTGTATAACTGGGAAATTTTCTTCCATGCGCCACTGATGATTGCCTGCAAGCTCAGTCAAAACCAGCGCTTTGAAGAAGCCATGCGCTGGTTCCACTATATCTTTGACCCGACCAATACCGAAACCGCCAGCGTCCCACAGCGCTATTGGATCACCCGCCCCTTCTTTGAGCAAAATAGTGACGCCTATCGTAAACAGCGTATTGATAATCTACTGAAAAACATTGAGCAGCATAGTGATGAGCTCCGAGCATGGAAAAATGATCCCTTTAAGCCTCATCTGATCGCACGCTATCGTCCTATCGCCTATCAAAAAACCGTGGTCATGAAGTACATCGACAACCTGATTGCGTGGGGGGATCAACTGTTTCGCAGCGATACCATTGAGTCAATCAATGAAGCCACGACCTTATACATACTGGCCTATGAACTGCTGGGTCGCCGTCCAGTGAAAGTGCCCAGTGTCGATCATAGCGATCAATCCTATAACCAATTGACCAGCAGCAGTGGACTCGACCCCTTCGGCAACAAGCAAGTCGATGTGCTGATGGAAAATTTTACGGGTACGCCAGTCAATATCACCCGCAGTAGTTCAGGCACTGAACCGCTGCCTGTACTGCGCATGTTTTATTTCGGGATTCCGAATAATGATCGCCTGCTGGAGTACTGGGATACGGTTGAAGATCGCTTATTCAAGATTCGCCACTGTATGAATATCCAAGGCATGGTGCGTCAACTACCGCTGTTCGAACCACCGATCGACCCTGCGCTGTTGGTCAAAGCCGCCGCCGCTGGCATCGACATCAGCAGCGTGATCGCGGACTTAAATGTTGCCCCTGCACCCTATCGTTTTCGACAACTGGCGCAAAAGGCACTTGAATTCTGTAGTGATGTGCGCGTCCTCGGTGACAAACTCCTCTCCGCCATCGAAAAATACGACGCCGAAGGCATCTCACTACTCAGAAACAATCAAGAGATCCATCTGTTACAAGCCGTCACCGCGCTTAAAAAGCAACAGATCAAAGAAGCCAATGAAAACTGGGCGACCCTTGAAAAAACCAAAGAGATGACCCTCATCAAAGAAGGCTTCTACAGCGGACGCGGTCTTATGAATACCTGGGAAGGTGTAGGCATGACCTTAGGCGGCGTCTCGGCATTGGCAGAGGTTGGCATCGCTGCAGGCTATATCTTGGCTGGTGGACTCGCCTTTATTCCCAAGTTCGTCACTGGCGCCTCGGGCTTTGGCGGATCACCCCATGTTACGGTCGAAGTGGTCGATGGCATCAAGTTCTCCAAAGCCTCTGAACTGGCGGTGCAAACGCTCTCCGCCATCTCACGCGCCTCGGAAAAGCTTGGGTCACTGGCCTCAACCATGGGCAGCTACCACCAGCGCCAAGACGAATGGACGCTGCAAGGCCAGCTTGCTGTGGCTGAGCGAGCGCAAATCGACAAACAAATTGAAGCGGCAAAAATTCGACTCGCCATCGCAGAAAATGATTTGGAAAACCATCTGCAACAGATTGAACAATCGCAAGCGACGCTTGAATACATGCAAAACAAATACACCAACCAGCAACTCTATGATTGGCTGCTCAAACAGGTTTCTACAGTTTATTTTCAAAGTTATCAACTGGCCTATGACATGGCCAAACGCGCAGAAAAATGCTTCCAACATGAGCGCGGTGATGCGGGGGCACACTATATCCAATTCGGTTATTGGGACAGTTTGAAAAAAGGCTTATTGGCTGGTGAGCGTCTTGCCAATGACATTCATCGCATGGATGCTGCTTATTTACAGCAGAATACCCGCGACCTTGAGCTGACCAAGCACATTTCACTGGCACAGATCCATCCGTTTAGTTTGCTCGCCCTCAAAGAAGCCGGCGCGTGTAATATCACGATTCCTGAGTGGCTGTTTGATATGGACTATCCGGGTCACTACTTTAGACGGATCAAATCGGTATCGATCAGCATCCCTGCCATCGTCGGGCCCTACACCAGCGTCAACTGTACACTGGCGCTGACCAATCACAGTATCCGGGTCCGTAAGGAAGTCGCGGCAGGTTATGGCAATCCGCTCAGCGCAGCAGATGATCGCTTCTTCAAAAGCACGACGCCACAGACGGCGATTGCCACCAGTCATGGGCAGAACGACACTGGCATGTTTGAATTGAACTTCAATGATGAGCGCTATCTGCCCTTTGAAGGGGCGGGCGCGGTCAGTGAGTGGCGCTTAGAATTGCCGCAAGAGAATAATCAATTCGACCTCTCGACCATCTCAGATGTGATACTGCATGTCCGCTACACAGCACGCCCCTGTGAGGACAGTACGCTCACCCAAGCCGCAAAGGCCAACTTGGCCAGCATCCTACCGCCGTTGGGTCTCAAGATGCTGATCCTCAACCAGGACTTTGGCAGTGAATGGTATCGCTTTTTACACCCTGAAGCGGGGCAAGACCAAACACTGTCCTTGCAGATCAAAATGGAACATCTGCCCTTCTATGTGCGCGGCAAGCCCAATCTGAATCTGACCCAAGTCGACTTGATCGTCGAAGCAGTCAGCGGCGAAACCTACAGTGTCGAGCTCACCCCACCTGTGGGGACGGCCTCGGTCAATGCCATGAATCCCGATGTCGCCTATGCAGGACATCAAAGTATGGTGAAAACCGGCTTTGCACCACAAGCGCTGGTACTCGGAGACTGGCGCTTTAAAATCAAGAAAGCCACAGCCGCAGACTTTAAGACTCTCCCTGTCAATGAGATCAAAAATGCCTATCTGGTGATTGGCTTTAAAACGGCATAACGCTTGAGGAAATCAGCGACTCATCCGCCAAGATCATCTGATCTTGGCGGATTGTTTTTACGTTTCAGCACCCGTCTTCAGGTCATCGCAGCCTGACAAGTATGCTGCACAATACGGTTTAAAAAATAAGCAAAAATTATCTAAAAATTCTTGACACGATCAAATTATAGGCTTATTTTAAAGCTATTCGGAAAAACTTAAAGTCGTCGTATTTTTGTTGAATCGTCTGTAAACAGAAAAGTGTCGTCATAAAAAGATTTTTGATGTAGTGTGTAAAGCGCCTCGGCTACTTAACGTGCCCGAGGTTCTTTCGTTTCTGGGGTTTGGTTTTATGCAGTCACTGCACAGATCCCATCAAAGCCCTTTTTCAACGCCATTTGGTCTACTCGAAGCCTCAAGGAACACAACGATGAGCCGCATACTTGTGACAGGCGGATCTGGCTTCATCGCCGGCCACATCCTCATCAAGCTGCTCAACCAAGGACATGATGTCCGTACCACCATTCGCCACCCCAAGCGTGAACACGCCATCCGCGACCTGCTGCAATCAAACGGGGTTAAAGCAGATCGGCTGTCTTTTTTCATCGCCGACCTTGAGCACGATAGCGGTTGGGCAGAGGCCGTACAGGGCTGTGACTATGTTCTGCACGTAGCATCCCCTTTCCCCGCACAAGCGCCCAAACACGCCGATGAACTCATCATTCCTGCACGCGAAGGTACCTTGCGTGTACTCCGAGCCGCGCAAGTTGCAGGGGTGAAGCGTGTGGTTTTAACCTCCTCCTTTGCCGCTATCGGCTATGGACATCCTGAGCAACGCCTCGCCTTCGATGAGTCCACATGGACGAACCTAGCGAGTTGCGAGGTCACCGCTTATGCCCAGTCTAAAACGCTGGCGGAGCGAGCAGCATGGGATTTCATCGCCCGAGAAGGCGGCGCGCTTGAGTTGTCGGTGATCAATCCAGTCGGTGTATTCGGTCCTGTGCTCGGTCCCGAGTACTCATCATCGATCACCCTGATTCAAAGCATGCTGATAGGCAAGATTCCCAGTTGTCCAAAATTGTATTTTGGCGGAGTCGATGTGCGCGATGTTGCAGATCTGCATATCATGGCCATGACCCATCCTGCGGCCAAAGGCGAGCGCTTTCTTGCGGTTGCGGGTGATTTTTTGCGTATGATTGAAGTCGCCCAGATTTTAAAACGTCATCTGGGTCGTGCTGCAGGCAAAGCCCCCAGCACGGAATTGCCCAACTGGCTGGTGCGGCTGACGGCATGCTTTAATCCCACCGTAAGACAAATCGTGCCCGAACTGGATAAGCACAAAAACGCGACCAGTCAGAAAGCCCAGCAGACTCTCGGCTGGGCACCACGCTCCAGTGAAGAAGCAATCCTTGCGTCGGCGCAGAGTTTAATTGAACGGGGATTGCTCAAAAAGGCGAATTGAAGAACCAAAAGACCGCGATCAATCGCGGTCTTTTTGAGGCGGATAACGACTCAGTTTTAAGCGGTTGCCATATCCGAGAAAGAACCCACCCGCTTCACTTTGGACGGGAATGCATGACGCAGAATCCGCCAGCCGACTTGGGCATACTGGCTGATAAACGAGCCTTCGTTGTAATGCTGATCATAGCGTTTGCAGATGTCTTTGATGTCTACCGATAGCGCTTCATAGCGCCATGCAGGGATATCGGGGAACAGATGATGCTCGATCTGATGGCTCAAGTTTCCCGACATGATATTAAAAATTTTGCCACCGGTCAGGTTGGATGATCCGCGAATTTGACGCATATACCAGTGACCACGACTCTCATTCCGCAAGACGCTTTTCGAGAAAATCTCAACATCTTGGGTAAAGTGACCACAGAAGATGATCGAAAAAGTCCAGACATTACGCATGCCATTGGCGATGAAATTCCCTGCAAAGACTGGCAAGAACATCGGCCCCGCCAGCACAGGAAATACCACATAGTCCTTCAGCAACTGACGAATCATTTTTTGCTTGGTCGGCTCAAAATCATCTTTAAACTTCTCCACCGAGGTTTTGCCTTTAAACAACAAGCCCAGCTTTAGCTCTTGCATGGCCACGCCCCACTGGAACAACAGCGCAAAGATCACTGCATAGATCGGTTGCCCTAAAAAGAACGGCTTCCAGCGCTGCTCTGGAAACAAGCGCAGCACTCCATAACCGACATCATCATCCACGCCTTTGATATTGGTATAGGTATGGTGCATGAAGTTATGGGTTTTACGCCAGTGATCACTGGTGCCGACAATATCCCATTCATAGGTTTTGCCGTTTAAAGTCGGATCGCCCATCCAGTCGTACTGACCGTGCATGACGTTGTGACCCAACTCCATATTTTCAAGGATCTTCGACACGCCGAGCACCGCTGTGCCCGCCACCCATGCCGGCGGAAAGAAACTGGCCATGAGCAGCGCACGACCAGCGGCATTGCTATAGCGCACCGCTTTGACAATACGGCGGATATATTTGGCATCTTGTTCGCCTAAATCTGCCATGGTCCGCGCGCGCAGTGCATCGATCTCAGCGGCAAATTGGACCAACTCGTCTTCACTTAAATTTCGACTTAATGACATAATAATTTCGCTCAGTGCCTAATTTTACAATTTGATAATATTAATAAAAATTTTATGATTCATAGGTATCGCTTATAGATCCAACGTCAGATCAGAGCACGCACGGCTGACACAGATCCGCACACTATCCCCCGCCTCACTATGGCGGTCTTGGGTCAGCACATGCTCAGTGGTGCCGGCTTGCTTGATACACGCACAGGTATTACAGATTCCCATCCGGCAACCTGAAGCTGGCTTGAATCCTTGCGCTTCCAAAGCAGCAAGAATCGGCTGACCGACAGGGATACTGATGCTGCGATTGCTGCGCGTCAGTTGCACGGTAATATGTGCACCATCGCTCTCTTCAAGTAAAGGCAAGCTAAACGCTTCACCATAAAATCCTTGCGCTTGTGCTTCAGTCAACTCTCGCGCCTGCTCGACAAATCCAGCTGGGCCACAGGCATAGACAATTTGCGCATCCAAATCAGGGATCAGATCATCTATCGCACGTTGATTGATGCGTTCGCCCAGTTCATGCGTCTGTATGCTGTCGTCTTGGGTCAGGGCGTAGTGGATTTTAAAATGAGGGTGTGTGGCTGCCAATTGATTAAACTCTGCGACATTGCAAAGATCAGCACGCGTCTGCGCCCAATAGATCAGCGTCAACTCGCCCTTTGCCCCTTTCTCTGCCCAATGACGCACCAAACTGATAAACGGTGTGATACCACTACCTGCCGCCAAGAACGTGTGTTTGGCTTGCTGATCAGATAAGGTCATCGCGCCAAATGCCGTACCCACCTCGATCACATCGCCTACGCCAGCCTGATCCAACAACCACTGACTGACTTTGCCACCAGCCATGCGCTTGACGGTGAGGGTGAATAGACCCGCTTGTTTTGGTTCGTGGCTTGGGCTATAGCTACGTGTCAGACGCACGCCATCGATCTCGGCAATGATATTGACATGCTGACCGGGCAGGAAAGGCTGAACATGACGATTCGGCTTTAAGGTCAGCGTCACCGTATCTTTCGCGACAAGCACTTTCGCCACAACCCGCGCCAGCGGGCGATTCCACGACCATGATGGATCCAGATGACTCGCCCAGAAATCAAACAAGGTGGGCGAAAATACCGACTCGACGACGGCCTTGCGCAATGAGCGCTGCTGAAATCGTTGACTTAACTGCGCACTGCGCTTTGGGCTGTTTTTCTGACGGGCCTTTTGAATAGTGGTCTGATTCAATTTATCGTTATCCTCATGGGGTCACTAATTATTATACACTTGTATACACAATCGTAAACTAATTTGTTTATTTTATGTTTATAATGTGACATCTCCATGACTCCTTCACCGACTTTTATGTTGACATCCGCACTTGAACCGTCTGATCACTCAGCCAGCCTACTGGCAACACCACGCGCGTTGCCACGTGTCCCCCAAGGGCGTAAGGCGGTGATTTCTAGTGATGAATTGATTGCGGCTGCGCTCAAGCTGGTCGGCCCCCATCGCAGTATTTCGACGATTAGTTTGCGTGAAGTGGCACGCGAAGCAGGGATTGCACCCAATAGTTTTTATCGTCATTTTCGCGATATGGATGAGCTTGCGATTGCACTGATTGAACTTGCGGGGAGCTCACTGCGCAAAATTTTCAGCGAAGCACGTCAGCATAAGTCACTTGAGCCCAGTATCGTACAGATCTCGATCAGGATCTTTATGGATCAGTTGCACAGCGGAGATGGCTTCTTGCCGATTTTGCTGCGTGAAGGCAAGGCAGGATCAGCAGAGTTCAAGGACGCGGTTGAACGTCAATTGGTGGTCTTTGAAGAGGAGTTACAGCAGGATTTGATTCGTATCGATCAAGCCAATGGCAGCACCATGTACCAGCCCGCACTGGCTGCGCGTGCCATTACACGGCTGGTCTTCACCATGGCATCCGTCGCGATGGATTTACCCCCTGCGGAGCAAGAAGCCCGGATGGCAGAAACCATCTCGATGATTCGGATGATTTTGGCAGGTGCCCGGACTTTGGCGAAGAAATAAGTTTACTCCGCCAAACCACGATCCATTAAAACTTATAACTCGCCCCCAACGTCACGAAACGTCCAATCGGCGAGTACAACGAACTGTCAAAGTATGGCGCACTGGCATCCCATGAAGGCTTTTGATTCAAGAGATTCTGTGCCGAAAGCGTCAAGGTTGTATTCTTAAAGCCCGTATACGCCACGCTCAAGTCCAGCGTACTGTTGCTGGCGACACCAGACGGGAAATCATCTTCGCGTCGGTCTTCATCAATCTTATAACCGCCCGTGTAGTACCAACTTAACGTACTCGACACATCACGATAGTCCCACGTCAACGCCGTCGTTCCGCGCCACTTGGGCAGTGCAAAGAAGACATTGCTACCGACACCATCCACCGCATCCAAGCCCACAGCACGTGGCTGCTTATAGCTCAGTACCGACGTCCAGCCTCCAACTAAGGTGAACTTGCCCAGATCTCCCGTATGCAGCACTTGACGGAGATTAAAATCCAGACCGGTCGTGGTCAGCGAGCCCTGATTTTGAAACTGGTTGTAGACCGTTTGCAGACGGCCTTGGGCATCGCGTTCGATACGACCCGGATACTGCTCAGGATGCTGAACGATGTAACTACCACTGTCCAGACCAATCACATTCGTTTGGTTAATGCGATAGAAGTCTACCGACAGACTGGTGTCTTTCCACGGTGACACGACCACCCCAAAATCAAAATTCTTCGAACGCTCAGGTTTCAGCCCTGAATTGGACGCGGTAATCCCCGTATACCCACGCGGTTGATTCGGTGTAATCGGATCAAAGGGATCATTGGCTGTGCTATAGCCCACGCCGGAACTATTGCTAATTTCAAGCAGTGAGGGTGCGCGGAAGCCACGAGATAGCGTACTGCGCAGCAACAACCAATTGGACGGCTGGAAGCGTAAGCTCAGTTTCGGTGAGAAAGCGCTGCCAAAGTCACTATAGTGATCCAAACGCCCCGCGACATTGGCCTCTAAACTCTGGATGATCGGCACTTTAAACTCGGCAAACGCTGCTGAGACATTTCGCGATCCGCGTGCGATGCTGATGGCAGGCCGCAGCTCAGTACCCGAAAGCACTTCGGCTGAGGTATTTGCATCGATCGACTCATTGCGGAATTGCACGCCACCAGCAAAGCCTAGGTCGCCCGCAGGTAGGGCCAGAATCGAACCATTGACAGAACCATCGACCGAGTTCAAACGCGAAATCGCAGGACGCAAGGTGCTCAAACGCAGTGAATCGACCGCGCTTGCTGAGTTATTGGTTTTGGTAAAATCATAGCCACCACTGGCCCGCAGTCGCTCAAAAGCATAGCGGTTACCAAAGTTGGTCACCGTCTCAGACAGACGACTCTCCGAATGCAGTGCCGAAGTATCCCAGTCCCAATTGCCTAAACTGCCTTTCGCACCGACCAGCACGCGTCCAAAATCAATTTGGTCAGTTTTATTGCGCGTTCCGACATCCCACAAATTCGATGCGAATGGGGTCGGGGTGCTATTTGGATTGGCAGGATTACCCACCGGGAGCGTCGTGCTGATATTGGTCAGACTCTTACTGTCATTATTCCAAGCGCGTAAGCCGGTGCCGACCGACAAAGGTGGGCCAAACACAAAACCGACATTGCTGTGACTGTAGAGCAACTCACTATAGGCCTGCACATTGTCATTGACTTGCACGGTGCCACGCAGCAAAGCATGGAAACGATTAATGCTGGGCAACAGCGTGTTGTATTCGGCTGGATTATAGGCCCAGACATCGCCTTGCTTGCCGGGTGAAATCGCGCTCCACGGTACACGCTTCACCGGTCCAACCGCGTTTGCAAAACCTTGCGCTGGGTTATTATTATAATAATTGGTCACGTTCCAATTGAGGCGACCGCCAGGCTTATTGCGATAATCATTATCCCGCAGATAACTCACATCGCTCTCATCCACTTGATCGCGCTGCTGACCATCAAGGGAGAGGAAAATGTTATAGCCATCTTTTACCAGATCACCCTTCCCAGCCAGCAAGTGATAATCCCGTTCAGTCTGTCCAGTTCCCCCTGCCGAGCGACTAACCTTACCACCGACCTCAACGCCCTGATAATTGTGCTTTAAAATAATGTTGACCACACCAGCCGCCGCATCAGAACCATAAATGGCCGATCCACCGCTTTTCAGCACCTCAATCCGCTCAACCGCCGCCAATGGCAAAGAGTTGAGATCGACAAAGGTATGCTGCTGATCGTAGGACGTGGCATGGTTTGCGACCCGCTTACCATCAAGCAGAATCAGCGTATTGCCTTGCCCGAGGCCCCGCAATGATAGTCCTGCCGTACCTGCCGAGAAACTCCCCGTCAGGGTTTCATCGAAGCTATTGCCCGAATTGGCGGAGAGGGAGCGCAGCACATCGGTCAGATTGGTCTTGCCACTGGCACTGATCTGCTTGGCGGTCAGGACTTGCACTGAACTAGCGCCCTGTTTTTGGGCACCACGGATGTTTGATCCTGTAACCACGACTTTTTCAACGTGATCATCCGCTGTGGTCGTGGGATGTTGATCACTGCTGGCCTCTTGAGCTGCAGCGATTTGAGCCGCCAGCAACGAGATGATCGTTGCGGCGAGTAAATTCAGTTTCATGATGGCGATCTTTTAAATAAATGGCGGATAAAAAACAAAGACCTTTCAAAGTGAAAGGTCTTGCCGATGATTTGTATTTGAATTATGAGTAATATTTTACTGAATGGTAAATAATGATTTTAGATGCTGATATACATAGAAGTGAAAAACGCACCAAATTAAGGCGGGGTGGTGTCCTAAACAAACCGCCGCCTATTGGATAGGCGGCGGTTTTTGGGGATTTTAAGAATATCAAATTACTATGACGCAGGCTGCGCCACCGTCATCTTCTGCTCCGCCCGCAGCGCCTGCAAAATCTTCTGCCCCCCACGACCATTAGCCGTCAAGCCTAAGCGTTGCTGCTCGGGGCGGATCGCCTCGCGAGTCTTATCGCCGATCATGCCGTCAGGAGCGCCGATGTCATAGCCCTTGGCAAGCAACAAACTCTGGATCTCACGGCGCTCAGCACGGGTTGTACCTGCATCATCGGTCGGCCATGGCGTGACGAAAGGCTTGCCACCACGCAGGCGGTCCGACAGGTGCGCAATCGCCAACCCATAACTCTCTGCGGCGTTATAGCCATAGATGGCATCGAAGTTTTTAAAGACGAGGAAGGTCGGACCATTGACGCCAGAAGGCGACATCAGACCAGCGTTCGATGAGTCAGAGAGTCCACCTTGAACGAGTGGTGTGCCATCGACACGAGTCAGACCGCGATCAGACCACGACGCAAGCGAACGTTTGTTGCGACGGCTCTCGCCGTCGTTGCTAAATCCTGCGGGCAATTTCACCTCAAAGCCCCACGGTTGTCCTGTTTGCCAGCCTGCTTTCTTTAAGAAATTCGCAGTCGAGGCCAACGCATCGGGCACACTATCAATCAAATCACGACGTCCATCGCCATCAAAATCTACCGCAATCCGCTCAAAGGTCGACGGCATAAACTGAGTATGGCCAAATGCCCCTGCCCAAGAGCCTTTGAGGCGATCTGCCGAGATGCTGCCCGATTGCAAAATGCGCAGTGATGAGAAAAACTCGGTGCGGAAATACGCTTGGCGACGACCATAGCAACTCAAGGTGCCGAGCGCCTGCACCAGAGAATACTTGCCAGAAATATCGCCGTAATTGCTTTCCACACCCCAGACCGCCACAACGGTTGCAGGGTCTACGCCATAGGTCGACTGGACTTTTTTCAGGACTTCTGCGTATTTGTTCAGCATCTGCTGACCTTGCGCCACCCGCTCTTCATCCACAAGCCCTGAGAGATAATCCCAGATCGGCGTACTGAATTCGGGCTGATAATTGAGTTTTTCAATCACACTCATATCTGGCTCGAGGCCCTCGGTATAGCGACTATAAGTCTCCGCAGAGACGCCTGCGGCTTTCGCCGCACTGCTCAATTGCGCCAGACAGGTACTAAATTCAGTATCCGCAGAGACTTGAGTGCTGGATAGCGCGATAAAAATACCACCGAGTAACAACGCATTTTTATGAAAGAGCATGAATTAGTCCACATTTTTGATCAATATGGCACAACCATACCACGCGTATCGCCCGATGACCGTGATCTGGTCGAACGACATTGTTTAATTTTGGCAAAGCGCTGAATCATTTCGCTGATATTTTTCATAAATCATGCGCCAAGTGCGCATTCCACAGGCATAATCGACTGTCTATTTGGTAAAAATTTTCTGATCAACCATGACTGAGCTTTATCTCGCCATGGTGCTGTTTGCTTTCTCAACCAGCATCACCCCTGGCCCCAACAACATGCTGATTTTAAGCTCTGGACTCAATCACGGCATCAAGCGCAGCCTGCCGCATTTGCTCGGCATCGCGTTGGGTTTTCCGGTGATGATCATCATGATCGGGATTGGTCTGGGTACAGTGTTTGAACGATGGCCAATCCTGCACGAAATCATCAAGGTACTGGGTGTGCTCTATATGCTGTTCTTGGCTTGGATGATTGCGACCTCGAGCCCGAAGGATCTGGCCATCAGCAGCGGCAAACCGATGAGCTTTTGGCAGGCGTTTTTCTTTCAGTGGGTCAATCCCAAAGGCTGGATCATGGCACTCGGCGCCATCGCGGCCTATACTTCGCTGAGCCATGACATGCTTGTGCAAGCGATGATCATCGCGCTGGTGTTTCTTGTCGTGGGGCCACCCTGTACCGCATGCTGGCTATTTTTAGGCGCGAGTCTCAAACATCTTTTGCAAAAACCGCATCAACAGCGCATCTTTAATGTCACGATGGCGTTATTATTAGTGGTCTCGATTGCACCCATCATTCAAGAGCTATTGATACGCTGGTTGTAGTGATGTGATGGGTACGCAACCCTCTTTTTATTGATCGTGATATTTGATGTCTATGTTGACTTGCCCTTGCACCCCCACCCATCTACTCAGTCACTGCTGCGGCGTCTATCACGCAGGCACACCTGCACCCGATGCCGAGCGTTTGATGCGCTCGCGCTATAGTGCCTATGCACTCGGATTAATTGATTACTTAGTGACAACAACGCTGCCCGCTCAGCAGTCTCTGATTGATCGTGCAGGGATTGAGGCATGGGCGACGCAGAGTACATGGCTTGGGCTAGATGTGGAAAATCACACCTTACTTGCTGATAAACGCCATGCCACCGTGACCTTTACCGCGCGCTGGGCAGACGGCAAAGCGCAAGATGCGGCGATACGCGCAGTTGCGCATCGTGAGCAATCGGGTTTTGTTAAAATCGCAGATCGTTGGTACTTTCTGGATCCGACAGCGCCGCTTAAAATCGGGCGCAACGACCCCTGTCCATGTGGACAAAGTCAGAAATTTAAGAAATGCTGTGCAACCTGGCTGGAGTAGCTTGAGTCTTCAGACCCAAGCTGCAAACGATCAGTCGGTTTGAGATGTCCCCACCAGCGCCAGTTCCGCACGCATCGCATCGATCACGGTTTTATAATCCGGTTGATTAAAGATCGCGGAGCCTGCGACAAACATATCCGCACCCGCCTCGGCGATGGCACGAATATTTTTCACATTGACCCCGCCATCCACTTCTAAGCGGATATCAGTCCGGCCACTTTGCTCAATCTTCTGCCGGGCGAGTCGTAATTTGTCGAGCGTGCCGGGGATAAAGCTTTGTCCACCAAAGCCCGGATTGACACTCATCAGCAACACTTGATCGACCTTGTCCATGACGTAGTCAAGGTAGTGCAGCGGCGTCGCAGGATTAAACACCAGACCCGCCTTCGCCCCGCCTGCTTTGATCAGTTGTAGCGAACGATCGATATGATGCGAGGCTTCAGGATGAAAGGTGATGATGCTGGCACCCGCTTCCAAGAAATACTCGATCATGCGGTCAACCGGCTCGACCATCAGATGCACATCGATCGGTGCCGTAATGCCGTAGCTGCGCAGCGCGGTACAGATCATCGAACCGAAGGTCAGATTGGGCACATAGTGATTGTCCATCACATCAAAGTGCACCACATCTGCACCCGCCGTTAAAACGCGCTCAACATCCTCACCTAAACGTGCAAAATCAGCGGACAGAATCGACGGGGCAATCCAATAGGGTTGAGTCATAGCAAGCTCGGATACAAAGATCTAGATACCGTGATTATACGCCACACGCCAACAGAAAACACCGCGATTGGGAAGTCCAAGCGCGGTGATTCTAGGAGTATCTTTTAGGGGGTGGCTGATTATTTAATGCGATGCCGCCGGTTGCGCCTCAACAGTCTTTGGCAAACCGCGGCCATAGGCCAGTGTAATCAAGGCCAAAACTGCAAAAGCACCGCCCATCCACATCACACTCGGGATATTAAGATAATCGACAATACCACCGCCCAAGAGTGATCCTACCGCAATCCCGACTTGGAAGGTGGACACCACAATCGCCGCGCCACTTTCCATCGCCTCAGGTGCTGCGGCAAACATCCACATATTGGCACATACCGGCAGACCGCCAAAGGCGAGTCCCCACAAACCAATCGTCAGCACCGCACCGACCGTGGTCACGCCAAACAGCGGGAAGATCATCATTGCCGCACCCATCAACAGCACAACCACGATGAAGGTCTTACGGATATCACGCGATGCGGCGATACCCGCCAAGATATTACCCACCACACCGGCAAGACCATAAACCAGCAGCAAAGTACTGATCAATCCCGCATTAAAGCCCGAAATGACTTTGAAGAAGGGCGTCACATAAGTATAGGCTGCAAAGTGTGCCGTGACTAAAAAGACGATCCCGAGCAAGCCAATGCGGGCATACTTATGCCGGAATACATGCGGTAGATCGACCAAGCGCACAGCGGTGGTCGCAGGCAGTGATGGCAACATTAATATCTGAGCAAGCAAAACAACCGCACCTAAAGCACCGGTGATGCCAAAGGTCGCGCGCCAGCCAAAGAGATCACTGATCCACGTGCCGATCGGCACACCAAAGACCGTCGCCATGGTCACGCCGGTAAAGATGATCGATGAGGCACGTCCCATCGACACCCCTGCTGGCGCAAGCCGACCGCTCAGTGCAATCGCAGTCGCCCAGAAACCACCAATGCCAATCCCAAGCAATAAACGACCGATCACTAAGGTCGTAAAGTTAGGCGCAAAGGCGGTGATTAAATTGGCCACCACCATGAGTAAAGTCAAAACACAGAGTAAAATTCGGCGATCAAGCTTGCCGACCGAGACCGTCACCAATGGTGCGGCAAAGGCAGCAATAATGCCCGGTGCAGTGACCATCAAACCCGCAGTTCCCACCGAGACATGCAGGTCTGCCGCGACACTGGAGAGTAAGCCAACCGGCAGGAACTCACTGGTGACCAGTGCGAATGCCCCGATCGCCACGGATAGCAATGCAAACCAAGATTTTAAGGTGGCCTTGGGTACTTCAGGGGATGCTTCTGTAGCTACGATGGCAATGCCGCCATCCGCAGGACTCGCCAATTCGGCGCC
The DNA here is from genome assembly GCA_964373105.1 of uncultured Moraxellaceae bacterium. Taxonomy (GTDB): domain Bacteria; phylum Pseudomonadota; class Gammaproteobacteria; order Pseudomonadales; family Moraxellaceae; genus Aquirhabdus. The sequence continues at coordinate 15,631 of CAYJTU010000008.1, forward strand.
ATGTTGAGGTGTCGTCACAAGAATCTCCAACCGCGTAGGACGCAAGAAATGAAAAAAACAGGGAGGGAATGGTCATTTATATAATGACCATCACAGAATAGTGCCACTTTATGCCAAGGATTTTGATCAGTCAATATTTTATATATTGATCGTTACAAATATATACGTTGCAGATTAATGACACGGCTTAAGACTCAAAGACGACGGATTTATAATCCCTTGTTAAAAAAGTGCGACTTAAAGATCTTGTGCAGGCTTGTCGATCGCGGGTGTCGTCATACCATACATCTTGATGCGTCCAACCAGCCAGACTGCCGCTAAACTGGCAATCGAACCAACCACCGCTGTCATCCAGTAGTGCTGCACATGACCCGTCGCATCACGACTGATCAGTACCCCGCCGACATAAGCAGCCACGCCCATCGCAGCGGATTGCACTGAAGAATTGAGGGTCATGAAGGTGCCGCGCAGACGCGGATCCGCCGCAGAGGTCAAGATCGCCATGCCCGGAATCATGCGTCCACTCATAAACACAAAGAATAAGGTCGATACCAACAGGACGACCCACATCGCCACGGCAGGCAATATCGTAATCCCAATCATCGGAATGATCACCAGCACCGCAGAGACACGAAAGGTCTGCGCTTTGCCGTACTTATCCGACATCTGACCAAATACACGCGCCGTGAAAAGCGTGACCAAGCCGCCACATAAGTAGATATAAGGGATCTGGGCCGCACTCATCCCGACATTACTTTGCATATAGATCGTGATGTAAGGAATCACCGTAAAACCGGTAAACATCACCAATATCGACAAAGCGAATGCTTTTTGATGATTAGGATCAACCAAGACCTGACTGATCCCACCCCACATCGAAGGGCGGTCTTTTTGCTGTAAATGCTGGGCCATCTTCGGTAAAGTCAGCATCGCAAACACCGCAAAGATGCCGCTGATGATGGCAATGCCGATAAACGGCACATGCCAAGAAAAATGCGCGGCGAGCAAAAGACCTAAGGGCACGCCTGCAACAGTCGATACCGAAAATGAAGTCATGACAATCCCCATAGCGCGCCCTCGCCGCTCAAAGGGAATCACATCACCAATGATGGTTTGCGACAAGGACATCAGCACGCCGCCAAACGCACCCGCCGCGATCCGCGCGATCATCAGTGCACCGTAGGTGGGGGACAAACCACAAGCCAGTGTAGCCAGCGCAAACAGCACATACATCACCATCAGCAAACGCTTACGGTCAAAGCGATCAATATACGTCGCAGCCAGTAGTCCCGATAGACCCGCAGCCAGCGTATAGGCGGAGACCAAGAGACCAAACTGAGCATCACTGATCTGAAACAGCGTCGTGAACTGCGGCCCCAGCGGCATCATGATCATAAAATCAAGGATATGGGTGAATTGAATCCCCGCCAATGTCAGCAGCAACCATAACTCACGCTTCGGCGATAACGTTTGCAACATAGAACAGACTCAACTCAATTAATCCAAATGGATAAAGTAATATGATAGCAAGACTCGACGCAGATGTTCTCAAAAGAAGATGCTATCAGGCTGATTATTGCAAAAGGGAGCGATTCATCGCTCCCTTTTTTGCTGGCCACCATCGCCTAGATCACAAAGCATCAATCTTGGATGGGTGCTTCAGCTCTGCATTCAGTTGATCGCTATCCAGTTCCTTAGCCCACTTGGCAACCACGATGGTCGCCACGCCATTGCCAATGGTATTGGTCAATGCCCGGCCTTCCGACATAAAGCGATCAATGCCCAAAATGATCGCCAGCCCTGCGACAGGGACACCGCCCACAGCAGATAAGGTTGCCGCCAAAACGATAAATCCACTGCCCGTCACGCCCGCAGCACCTTTAGAGGTCAGCAGCAAAACGCCAAGCAACGTCACTTGCTGCAGGACCGTCATCGGCGTGTTGGTCGCTTGCGCAATAAACACCGCCGCCATGGTCAGATAAATCGCAGTACCGTCTAGGTTAAAGGAATAACCCGTCGGCACCACCAGACCAACCACCGATTTTTGGGCACCGAGTTTTTCCATCTTGATCATCATGCGCGGTAACACCGACTCAGAGGATGACGTGCCAAGCACGATGAGCAGCTCTTCTTTGATATAGTTCACAAAGCGCAAAATGCTAAAACCATGCACACGCGCCACTAAGCCTAAAATCACAAAAATAAAGAATAAGCAGGTGATATAAAAGGTTCCCATCAACTTCGCGAGGGGCAACAGCGAATCGATGCCATATTTGCCAATGGTAAACGCCATCGCGCCAAACGCACCAATCGGCGCCAGCTTCATGATCACCGTGACGATGGCAAAGAGTATTTTGGAAAAGCTATCGATCAACTCAAAGATCGGATTGTGACGTCCTCCCAAATGCTGCAAAGCGAAACCAAAGAAAATCGCGATCAACAGTACCTGCAGAATCTCACCTTTGGCAAAGGCATCGACCATGGTACTGGGGATGATATGCAAGATGAATTCGGTGGTGGTCTGCATCTTGTGGGGATCGGTGTAGGATGTAATGCCATGCGTATCGAGGGTTGCGGCATTGATATTCATGCCTTCGCCGGGCTTGAGTACGTTGATCATGACCAAGCCCAAGATCAGCGCAAGAGAACTCATGATTTCAAAGTACAACAGCGCAAGCCCACCGGTCTTCCCGACCTTCTTCATGTCCTCCATGCCGGCAATACCCAGCACCACGGTACAGAAGATGATCGGTGCAATCAGCATCTTGATGAGCTTGATAAAGCCATCACCCAGCGGTTTCATTGCCGCACCAGTATCTGGCAAGTAATGCCCGAGCAGCACACCCACACAGATTGCAAAGATCACTTGCACATAGAGTGATTTATAAAATTTCTTGCCCGCCATGACTCACTCCTTGACGCGATAACATTCCATTTTTTTGGTTTAATCGTGGCGTAAGCTAGCGCTCTCGCCAACCCACATTTCACAATGGGGTGATGGTTATATATCCACAATATATGATTGAGGTGATCACCCACCGATGTCTGCGGCTTGAAAAAAGGCTGACATCAAATTGGACAAATAAGAAGCTGAATTATGCCGCGACTTGCCGCGCGAGTTGCATATAAATATCAGTTTTATTGTAAAAGAATCGGCTTTATTTTTTTCTGGGTGGTCAATTGATATGCAGTTTTTAGACTAAAGTCTAATAGCGAAATTTGATCTCTACCAAATGAAAGCCAAACTGACTTTTGACGGGTCCATGCACCACATGTTCGGCCTTGGTAAAGACCACTTGATCAATGGGGCGCACCAATTGTCCTTTGCTGATTTCACCTAACTCGCCGCCACGCTTGGCTGATGTGCAGGTGGAATGCTGCTTGGCTAATTTGGCAAAGTCTTCACCCCCTGCGATCCGCGTTTTGAGCTGCTCACACAGCACGCGATCCTTGACCAAGATATGACGGACGATGGCTTTGGCCATAAAAACACTCGAAAGGCAAAATAAAGAATTAAGCCATTTTACGCTGTTCAAACAGCAAGCGTAAGGCTAATCCCAATGTGAAGAGCACCCATCAATAAAATCAGTATATTTTACCATTTGGTATAAATATTGCCTGATAGTATCCGTGCTTTTAATTGATTGTAACGATCTTCTCGAAATCACCCTCGCCCCCATTAGAGCATCTTATTTATGTCTAAAATACTCTCTCATTCTACACTCATCAGCGTGCTGACACTTCCCGTACTGATGATCACTAGCCATAGCGTAGCTGCAAACGCCACTGCTGAAGAACAAACCACCTCAAAAACACTCAGTGCCGTTAGAAAGCCGAGTGAATCCTATCAAGATGCCCGTGATCGCGTCATGGGAAAAACCATCCAGACTCGTTCCACAACCTCAGGTGCAGCTGCAAAAGTCAGCAGCGCAGAACAAACCGCGACACTTCTGGATGACAGCCAAGTCACGACCCTAACCGCCAGTGTCAAAGCTTGGACGTTCAATACCACCCAAGATTTCAATACCGCCACATTTTCAAAATGGAAAGATCACTATCTAAACTGGACCAACAAGGACACCAATACCACCTATCTGCGTAGAATCTCATGGCGCTATCCACAAGATGGTTGCTTTGCGCGTGCTGAATTATTTAATCGACATATTGCGGATAGCGGCCAGCCGAAACTGCAAAAGATTTTTGTCTTTGGAGACCTTGCCGTAAAAACAGCCAATGCACCCGGTGGCAAAGTCACGTGGTGGTATCACGTAGCCCCAGTCGTTCAAGTCGATAAGATGGTCTATGTGGTCGACCCTGCGATCTCAAACAGCGCGCCAATGCTAGCCAAAGACTGGCTGAATACTGTGGTCAGCGCTTCGGCGTCACCGACAACTGCACGTAAAACGCTCAAAGTCGCGATTTGTGATGCCAATGCATATGCACCCAATAGCACTTGTACGGGGGGATCTGCATTAAGTGATGCGTCACTGAATGCAGATAAAACAACATATCTCAATGCGGAATGGAGCAATATCAAGAATCTTAATCTCGACCCAATCACAGAGTTGACGACAAACTAAAATCCTTATCCCTCAGTCATCTGCTTCTGAAAATCAGAAGCAGATGACGCTGCTGATCAGGCCTTTAGCGCCATCTTGAGTGTACTCAAGTGATCTTTAAGCGTTGCTTTCACAGGCTGATTGTCACTACCGATCAAGGTATAGCTCGATGGATTAAAACGCAGGATACGCAGGCGATATTCCGCATTGAAGCCCGGATAGAGGGTGTTGTTCCGACCATTCGGGCTGAGATACCAACTGGCGCAGCCTGATTTCCATACGGTGTGTTCACTGCGCGCATCCATGATTTTGACAAACTCAGCTTCCGCCTCGGCCTTCACGGTGATGTATTTCAACTGCCGTGCACGGCGCAGTTCAATCGCCTGCCAGACATAATCAATCTGCGCTTCAGAGTACGCAATCACCGAAGTATGTCCAGGACCTGTGAATGGACCAACCAAGAAATACAAGTTCGGGAAACCGTGTGTGGTAATGCCATCAAAGGCCTCAGCGCCGTCTTTCCAGCGCTCACCCAGCGATTCATTGTTTAAGCCGCGCACATCAAACGGCGCACCTGTGCTGCGGACTTCGTAGCCTGTGGCAAAGATAATCACATCCAGTTCATAGTGCTTGCCATCGACGGTCTCGATACCGGTTTCAGTGATGCGTTTGATGCCGTGATCTTCCAGCGTCACATTGTCACGTTGCAAGGTGGGATACCAGTCGCTCGATACCAACACACGCTTACAGCCAAACTTGTATTTCGGCGTCAGCTTCTCACGCAGCACCGGATCTTTGACTTTGCGTTCCAGATAGCTGTGTGACAGTTTTGCAGGCACCGATTTGAAGGCATCGTACTTCAGAATCAGGAAAGGTGCGGTCGCTTCATTGATCCAGTAGTTTTTCAGACGATCGACTTTCATCTTCAGCGGGTTTTCACGACTTTCTTGCTTCTCGGTATCCGTGCGATCACGATTCGGGCGCGGCATGATCCAGTTTGGTGTGCGCTGGAATACCGTCAAATGTTCAACTTGCTTAGCAATTGCAGGACCCACCTGTACGCCCGTCGCCCCTGTACCAATCAGTGCCACGCGCTTACCTGTCAGATCAACACTGTGATCCCAGCGTGCGGTGTGAATCTTAATGCCTTTAAAATCATTGATGCCGTCAATCTTGGCCACTGATGGATCCGCAAAAGGACCGGGGGCCGCAACTACATTTCTCGCACGCACGATTTCACCATCACCCAATGTCAGTTCCCAGACGCCTACGTCTGCATCAAACTTGCCACTGACTACTTTGGCATTAAACTGGATATGCGGGTACATGCCATATTTTTCAGCACAAAAGCGAATGTAGCTAAAAATCTCACCTTGATTGGCATAAGCATTTGACCACTCTGCAGATGGCTCAAACGAGTATGAGTACAAAGCCGACTTCACATCACAGGCACAGCCCGGATAGGTGTTGTCACGCCAAGTCCCACCGACTTCATCTGCTTTTTCAAAAATCTTAAAATTAGTAATGCCGGCTTTTTTCAAGCGAATGCCCATCCCGAGTCCTGAAAACCCAGTCCCGATCACAGCGACTTCAAGGACTTCAGTCGATGATGTAGGCTTGGCTGACACGACTTTAGGGGACACTGTTCTTTTTGCTGCGGCCTTCTTTTGTACTGGTTTTTTCTCTGCTGCGCTTTGCATGGTCGTGCTCACTGGTTGATCTAAGGGGTTATAGCGGGATGCCAAATGATTTAAAGGATATCCGTTGGAACTGCCGCCCAGAGCGGCATGAGGTGGAGTAATTTGTCTTTGGGGATGCTCATGATCAAACTGCCGATCGTATATTGGGTACACATTTTTGCCGCCTCAATCGGGGTGGGCGATCCTTGCAACACCATGCGATAACCCAAGTGCTGCACCATACCGATCATGGCATCAGACATATCACGATGACTGCCAATCTTGAGCAGACCCGCAGTTTCCGCATGCTGGTAGTCATGGCTGAGTGCGGCAGCGACGGCATCACAAATCTGCCAATACAGGGTTTCAAGTCCGGGAATCGCTGAAAAACCTGAGCGAAATACCGATAGTGTGATCTCATTATGCTTCATCAGCGTTTCAAAGATCAGGACATAGATCTGCTGCGTGGCTTGAATCGATTCAATCGGCATCTGCAAATTCACACCGCGACGCACTTGCATCACACCGTTATGCAACTCGGTAAATACTTCATTAATGATGTGCAAGAACAACTGACTCTTGTCCTCAAACTGACCGTAAAAGGCACTCATACCCACCCCGGCATTCTGGGCAATTTCGGCGACTTGCGTACGCGCAAAACCTTTGTCCGAAAACAACTGTTTGCCCGACACGATCAACGCCTGCCGTGTTTCTGCCCGTTGTGCTTGGGTGCGACGTGCCATAAGAGATCTGCGTAAAAATATGAATTAGATATATGGAATATATATTCCAATTAAATTGAATGATTGTCAACTGATTTCTTTTTGAGCACCTCGCATTCATTTAACGCGCGCTGAAATGTCATGTCCTTGTCATGTTCCAGCCCTAGGATATTCGACCAAGATAACAAGTCACTTTTATGGAATTAACGGCATGAATATACAACTAAAATTTCTAGCACTCGCCATCTCGGCGGTACTACTCAGCGCATGTAGCGATGATGATAACGATGTAGCGCCTACGCCTACGCCGACCCCTGCTCCAGCACCCACACCCACACCGATTGAAGTTAAAACAGGGACGCTCGTCGGTATTGCTGGCGTCAGCTACGACAGTGTCAGCCAAAAAGGCACGACAGATGCCAGCGGTCAGTTCAAATTTAAAGCGGGTGAAACCGTGACCTTCAAGCTCGGCAGCATTGACATTGGTTCGGCAAAAGCAGGCGATACCCTCCTGCTAAAATCACTCAATAACGGCATCACTGCTGAAGGCAATCTGAGCAATAGCAGTATTAACCGCGCGGTCTTGCTGCAAACCCTAGACAGTGATAGTGACAATAGCAACGGCATTCAAATCAGTGCAGCGCATATCGAGGCACTCAAATCTGTGACACTCGCTTTTGACAGTGAGCCGACCGCTTTTAGTGCGCAATTCGTCAAAGTCTTGAGTGACGCCAAAATCACGGCAACCCCAGTCCAAGCCGCCGTAGCCAAGAATCAACTGTTGATCGTTGAAGCCGAAGCCACAGGCGTTGCCACAGAGAAATTTGCCGATGGCATCGTCACGCAAGTGGATCGTCGTGTGATCCCGGATGACTACGTGCCCTACCCTGGCACCGATGCCAATCTCAAGCAGCGCTTTGCGAAAGGTTTTCCATTGGCCGTGGGCTCAGGATTGGCCTATATCGGCACGAGCAATGGCGTGACCTCCTACTACGCCATCACGGATCGCGGTCCGAATGCTGACTCACCCACCCTGATGGATGGCTCTGCCACTAAAGTTTTCCCCGCTCCAAGCTTTGCACCGACGTTGGTCAAGCTCTCGGTCGACAGTAAAGGCGTGAAACTGAGTGATAAAAAAGAGTTGAATATCAGCGGTCAAAACGTTTCTGGTCGCCCCATTCCGACCGGCCTTGTGGGTTCGAGCAATGAAACTGCGCTGTCAGAAGCCCTGCTTGCTTTACCAAATGATGTCAACGGCTTAGATACCGAGGCTCTAGCACTTGATCCTGATCAAAAGCACATCTGGAGCTGTGATGAGTACGGCCCTTTTGTGATTAAAATCGAACTGGCGACGGGCAAAGTGGTTGAAAAATATGCACCAGGCAGCGGCCTACCTGCGATCATCGCCAAACGCCAACCCAACCGTGGTTGTGAGGGTCTGGCCTTTGGTGACAACGGAAAACTGTATGCGGCAGTGCAAAGCACACTGGATATCAGTAAAAACAGTGCGCTATTCACCCGCTTAGTCGAGTTTGATCCAAAGACCAAAACCAGCAAAACCTTTGCTTATCCCATTACCCCCGCAGATTGGGAAGACGGTAAAGCAGGCAAAGCCAAACTCGGTGACCTGATCTCGCTTGGCAAAGGTCGCTTTGTCACGATTGAACAAGGGACATTTGCCGATGGCAAGATCCACAACAAACTCTATGTATTCGATATCACTGGCGCGACCGACATTAGCAATATCAAATCAGGCAAAGATGAGTTAGAAAAAGTAAAAGACCCTGCCAATCTTAAAGCGGCAGGTGTAACACTGGCTCAAAAAACCTTACTGGGCGATCTTAAAGACTATGGCTGGTTGATGGAAAAAGCCGAAGGTCTGACGCTGATTGATGCACACACTTTGGCCGTGAGCAACGATAACGATTTCGGCGTCTCATTTGAAGCGCGTGATAAGGCAGGCGCGCTTATCGATCCGACCACACTGATGGTCAGTGATCGTGGCGTGATTACCGACAGTAAAGGCGGCACGGGCTATACGTACACTGTGATCAATGGTAAACCTGAAGAGCGTCGTAGCCAGCTGTGGACCATCAAATTGGCTAAAGCATTATTTTAATAGCTTAAGTCATCGCTTGAATCAAAAAAAGAGTGGGGTCTCAAACCACTCTTTTTTTGTTTTTTGAGCATCGAAATATCGTCATAAATATTGATAACCATATCTGCATCGATCATAAAAAGCCCTACAATTTTGCTCTAAAATGGGTGCTATGCTGTGTCCTGAATCTATCAGGCCATCCGCTTAAAACCTAAAAAAATTGATCTCAATAAGGAATGATCATGCCTAAGCTTTACTACACCCCGCTCTCTGGACACAGTTATAAAGTGCGTTTGTTGTTGTCTTTTTTGAAGGTGGATTTCGAACCCGCCGTGCTGGACTTGAGCACCGGATTTCACAAGAGCGCAGAATACTTACAGATCAACCCGTTGGGACAAGTCCCGCTCTGGGTCCATGGCGACGTCGTAGTTCGTGACTCACAAGCGATCTTGGTCTATCTCGCTCAGCATTACGCCAATCCAACATGGCTACTCCCAACAAACCCACTTGAGCTTGCCAAAATCGTGCAGTGGTTATCCATAGCTGCCAATGAAATCACCCATGGCCCAACCCAAGTCCGAGGCTACTGGCGTAAACAGCCCAGCACCATCGATATCGAAGGCGCGACCAAACGCACGCATGCGATCTTGTCCGTCATCAATGATCACCTCACCACACGACAATGGCTTGAGCTTGAGCGTCCCACCATTGCCGACATTGCAATCTTCCCGTATATCTCCTTGGTTCATGAGGGCAAAGTATCCTTGGATGATTATCCTCGTGTCGCAACTTGGGTCGAGCGCTTTAAAAATTTGCCGGGCTATATTCCCCTGCTTTCTGCATAAACCATCCATCCGCATAACCACTATGCACTTAATCCGCGGCGCGGACTTCAGCCTGCAACATCATCAGGCTGGCGTTCCCGCCCACTGCCGTGGTGTTAATACACAGCGCGCGCTCGGTCATCAAACGCCATAGCGGAATCGGTTTATCCGCATAAGCTTGTTGATATGAAATTAAATGACCTGTCTGCTCAGATACACTCAGGATATCGCCAGCATGTGCTGCGGTCATGGGCTCATCACTTAAAATCAATTGCACAGCCAGAGATGCTTGCTCATCGAAACAGGTAGCTGCTCGAATCAGAGCTGGTAAGTCTTGAGGCAAAAGTCGCTGCGATAACGCATCCAGCACAGGCGTATTGCCCGTCAGCAAGACCGCGAGCAATTGATTAACCAAAGCGTCGGTCGTTGTGGCATGACACCGCACCGTCCCACGCGGCACAAAAGACAGGGTGTTTTGCTCTCCCGTAGGACTGGTCAGCGCAAACGTCGTACCCAGCAGACTGCTGCGTTGATACGTCGTAAAAAGATTGAGCCATTGTGGATCTTTCGCTGTTAGCCATTGCTCAAGATCGCGTAATAGCGCTGCTCCCTGAACGGGCTCCTCCTTCAGCACAGGAGCTTGATGGGTGCAGATCTCTTGCGCACCCACACGCTGCAAGCGCTTTAAGTAAAGTGGACCGCCCGCTTTCGGGCCCGTCCCTGATCGACCTTCCCCGCCAAAGGGCTGTACGCCCACGACTGCCCCGACGATATTGCGGTTAATATAAATATTACCGACATGGGCATGCTGCACCACGGCTTGGATCGTTTGATCAATCCGAGAATGCACACCCAACGTCAGCCCAAAACCGCTGCCATTGATCGCTGCCACCATATCACCCAGCGCCTCTCGCTCGTAGCGTAGGATATGCAGCACAGGGCCAAAGACCTCGCGTTTGAGCTCTCCGATGCTGTCGATCTCAATCAAGGTGGGTGCCACAAAGTAACCTTGCTGGCAGACTTCAGGCAGCTCAAGCTGAGTCATAGTGCGACCGTCAGCGCGCTGCGCTGCAATATAGTCGTGTAAATCACGCTGCGCCTCGGCATCAATCACCGGGCCAATATCCACCGCCAACTGATCGGGACGACCTATCTGCAACTCCTGCATCGCCCCTTCGAGCATCTCAAGCGCTTGATCAGCAATCTCCTGCTGTAAGCACAGCACCCGCAGCGCCGAACAGCGCTGACCTGCACTGTCAAAAGCAGATACCAACACATCCTGCACCACCTGTTCGAGCAGTGCGCTGGAGTCGACGATCAGGGCATTTTGCCCACCTGTCTCGGCGATGAATGGTATATCACGCGCCTCATCGAACATCCGCTGAATCACTGTCCGGTGGATCAACTGCGCAACCTGTGTCGATCCGGTAAACACGACACCATCCACCCGAGGGTCAGCGACTAGGGCCGCTCCGATGACCTCCCCACGACCCGTCAGCAGTTGTAATGCCTCAATGGGGATACCCGCTTCATGTAGTAAAGCCACCGCTCGCGCCGCCATCAGCGGGGTTTGCTCCGCTGGTTTTGCCAGCACTACATTCCCTGCCGCCAGTGCCGCACTCACTTGCCCAACAAAGATCGCCAGTGGGAAGTTCCACGGACTAATACAAACCACAATGCCGAGCGCCTGCGCATTGCAATCAGCCTCTAGCCGTGTCTGTGCCGCGTAATAGCGCAGGAAATCAACCGCCTCACGCACCTCACTGACGGCATTGACACACGACTTGCCCGCCTCGCGGATCGCAAGCGTACACAACTCCAAACGATGCTGCTCAAACAAGTCTGCGGCACGTTCAAGCCATCGCACACGACTTGCTGGTAATTGCTGTGACCAAATCAGCGCTTCACTTTGCGCCGAGTTCAATGCTTGCTCCACATCCTCCAGCGTCGCATTGATGACCTGACCCACCGGATCTCTATGATCCGCAGGGTTATAGGCGGTGTAAGCGGCTGAATCGTCAAATTCAGATCTCATACTTGGACATGCCAGCCAGTGTTGGCTTGCCCAAGATGGGGCATGATCGGCAAGATCACGCAAGACCTGTTCATCACTGAGATCAAGTCCTGCGGAGTTATGGCGTTCAGGTGCATAGAGCGCTTTTGGGAGTACGATCTGAGGATGCGGCTGACCGTTCAGGCGCCGCGCCTCATTAAAGGGATCAGCGATCAAGTCGGCAACAGGAATCTGCTCATCGACGATTTGATTGACGAATGACGAATTCGCACCATTTTCCAGTAAACGCCGCACCAGATAGGCCAGCAAGGTGCGATGTGAGCCCACGGGAGCATAGATACGGCAAGGACGATCCAAATGGTCACTGCCCACCACCTGATCATAGAGTGTCTCGCCCATGCCATGTAGACACTGGAACTCATAGTCATCCACATCTTGCGCCTTGGCCCACTGGTAAATGGTGGCGACGGTATGGGCATTATGAGTGGCAAACTGCGGATAAATCACCTGACTGGCATCCAACAGCTTCTGGGCACAGATCAGATAGGAGACATCGGTATGGACTTTGCGGGTAAACACCGGATAGCCGTTCAGGCCATCGACCTGCGCCCGTTTAATCTCGGCATCCCAGTAGGCGCCTTTCACCAAACGTACCATGAGCTTGCGACCACTGCGCTTCGCCAAGTCAATCAAGTAATCAATCACATAGGGGCAGCGCTTCTGATAGGCCTGCACCACAAAGCCGATGCCCGCATAACCATCTAGTGACTCATCAAACGCTATACGCTCCATCATCGCCAGCGACAGTTCTAAACGATCAGCCTCCTCGGCATCGATATTGAGGCCAATGTCATAGCTTTTGGCCAGTTGCAGCAGTTGCACTAGACGCGGCAAGAGCTCGGCCATGACGCGCGTCTGCTTAGCGCGGCTATAGCGGGGATGCAGTGCTGAGAGCTTGACCGAGATACCAGCCCCGTGCTGAATCCCTTGCCCTTGTGAGGCTTTGCCTATCGCATGAATCGCCGCCGCGTAGGCTTGAAAATAACGCTCAGCATCATCAAGCGTCAGTGCTGACTCACCCAACATATCATAAGAATAACGATAACCCCGATCCTGCTGCGCTTGGCTATTATGCAAAGCATCTTCAATGGTTTGTCCCAGCACAAACTGATTGCCCAGCATGCGAATCGCCATCGCCACCGCACTTCGGATCAGCGGCGCGCCCCACCTTGCAACGGCCTGTGTCAGTGCAGACTGCAGGGTTTGCGCTGATGGCGTACGCACAATCTTGCCGGTGACCAGCAGCCCCCAAGTCGCGGCATTGACAAACATTGAGGAGGATCGCCCCAGATACTGCTCCCAATCGGCTGGGCCGATCTTATCTGCGATCAAGCGATCCACGGTGCGCTGATCAGGGATACGCAGTAGCGACTCTGCCAGACACATCAACGCAATCCCGCCCGCCGATGACAAAGAAAACTGATGCATGAGTGCGTCAATGCCGGACGCATGCACCCGTGCTTGTCGCACCGCCAGCACCAGTTTTTTGGCCAGAATTTGACTGTCGATACGCGTGGGGTCACTGATTTGCTCGTGTGCAAGCAACCCTTGGACGGCCTGTGCCTCAGGCATGCGATAGGCGCGGGTGATCGCCTGTTGCAACGCACTAGGCACCACTTGGATATCCCATTGCAGGGATGAAAAAAGGGCTGGAAAATCCATGGAAGGAGACAGGGGGATCTCGGGCATAATCAGGGCTCAAAAGTGCATTTCGACGCAAACGGGCAATAACATCTTGCTTCTGATTGTAGAGACGAAAGTCCTATATTAATTCTGTAAATATGCGCTTATATTTGAATTTAATTTGACCCAATCCACTTCTACCAAATTATATTTTGTTTAGGCCCACCCCATGCTCGATAAAGTGAATAAAAGAATTCTGACCGAACTCCAGCAGGATGGGCGGATGAGTAATATCGACTTATCCAACAAGGTCAATCTCTCTCCGGCCGCCTGTTTAGAGCGCGTGAAACGCCTACAAGAAGCGGGTTATATCATGCACTACAGCGCCCATCTCAATCCAAAATTGCTGGATGTCTCGCTGTTGGTCTTTATTGAAGTGGTACTGGATCGCACGACTTCCGACGTCTTTGAAGCGTTCTCGCGCAGTATCCAAGACATCCCCGAAGTTTTGGAGTGTCATATGGTGGCGGGTGGCTTTGATTATCTGGTCAAAGCCCGCGTCAAAGACATGGACGCCTATCGTGAGCTCTTGGGCAAAACGCTTCTACAGTTAGGTGGCGTCCGTGAAACGCATACCTATGCGGTGATGGAAGAAGTCAAAAATACGACCAAGCTGCCTATCCAGTGATCGGGCTCAATCAATGATCTACACCCTCGTGCAGCCGCCATGCATTCCAAGCAAAACAATAGGAATCAATAGCTGATGAGTCTTTCGGCTTTCAACAAAATCCTTATTGAATCTATAGACAAGTTCTCCATAATCGGCAGCAATCAACGACGTCTTCAAGGATAGAACATGACAAAGCATACGCCAAAAACGGCCATCGTCACCGGCTCCTCACGCGGGATTGGTCGCGCCATTGCACTACGACTTGCCCAAGAAGGTTATGCTGTGGTGGTGAACTATACGGGTCGCCAAGCCGATGCCGATCAGGTTGTCGCTGAAATCCATGATCAAAATGGTCAGGCCATCGCGGTCCAAGCCGATGTCTCGAAAAAAGACGACTGCATCCGTTTGTTTGCCGAAGCCGAGCACGCATTTGGCCAAGTCGATGTCTTGGTTAATAGCGCGGGTGTTTTTCAGCTCAGTACCATTGCGGCCGCCTCTGAAGAGGACTATCAAAAGACCTTTAATATAAATGTGCTGGGCACCCTAAATACCATGCAACAAGCCGCGTTACGCTTGCGTGATGACGGTCGCATCATCAATTTTTCGACTACGGCAATCGCTCTGGCACGTCCGGGCTACGGTCTGTATATCGCCTCCAAAGCCGCGGTCGAGCAGCTCACCCGAGTCATGGCGACTGAACTGCGCGGACGCAATATTACGGTCAATGCCATCGCACCGGGGCCCGTTGCTACAGAGATGTTTCTATCAGGCAAGAGCGATGAGTTGATTCAAGAATACGCCAAAATGCCACCGCTGGAGCGTCTGGGCGAACCTGAAGACATCGCAGGAGTCGTTGCGTTTTTAGTCGGTACTGATGGCTGTTGGATCAATGGGCAAGTGCTGCGGGCGAATGGTGGGCTCGCATAGCTATGTAGCCAAGTAGACCTTGTGGAACTATGTCAGGACAGGGTGCTCATTGGCGGCTTCAATAGCATTTGTCGTCGCGATTTGGAAGACGAAAGGAAGTTAATGCCCGCATGAAAGATCATACGGGCACATCAGCTGCGATGCCTCATCCCGCCGGAGAGGATGGCTTCGCTTTAGCAAAGCGCTGCACCAACACAAAGAACAACGGTACAAAAAACAGTGACAAGATAATGCCTGAGGCCATACCTCCCGTCACCGCGATACCGATCTCACGGCGACTCATCGCACCTGCCCCCGTCGACACCGCAAGTGGCAAAACACCCGCCACAAAGGCCAATGAAGTCATAACAATGGGCCTCAGGCGCAAACTTGCCGCCTCAACGACAGCATCAAAGGCCGCATGCCCCTCTGCAAGCTTCGCGGCCGCAAACTCAACGATCAGAATAGCGTTCTTGGCCGAAAGCCCAATGGTGGTCAGCATTGCCACCTGAAAGTAGATGTCATTGACATAGCCCGCTAGTCCCGTCGCGGTTATCGCCCCCACCAAGCCCAGCGGTATAACCAGTAACACCGCCACAGGGATCGACCAGCTTTCATACAACGCCGCTAAACATAAAAAGATGAACGCAATCGATGCGAGATAGAGCCAGAGGGTTTGTCCGCCTGCCAACTTCTCCTGATACGACAGCCCACTCCACTGTAAAGCGAAGCCCTTTTGTTCATCCACCAACGCCTGCATCTTGTCCATCGCCGTGCCTGAGCTTTCACCGTTTGCCGCTGAACCCTGAATCTGTGCCGCAGATAAGCCATTGAAACGTTGCAGCATCTGGGGGCCCATCTGCCATTTGACCGATGAGAAACTGGCAAACGGCGCCATCTCACCGGTACTACCGCGCACATACCATTGACCGATGTCTTGCGGTAAAGCGCGAAATGGTGCATCCCCTTGCATATAAACACGCTTCATCCGCCCACGATCCATAAAGTCATTGACGTATGAGCCGCCCCACGCATAGGACAAAGTACTATTGATATCCGATTGGGCCAGTCCCAATGCACTGGCTTGACGCTGGTCGATATCCACTTGGAGCTGTACCTTGTCTTCCAAACCGTTTAACCGAATCGCGGCTAATTTTGGATCGGCCTTGGCATCATTAATCACTTTGCTTTGGGCTGCGGTCAACGCCGCCCGACCTGCATTACTGCTGTCTTGCAGCCAAAATTCAAAGCCACTGGATTGCCCTAAACCGCGTACCGCTGGCGGTGCCATCACCTGAACCTGTGCAGTACGTAGGCCGCGAAAATGGGCGTTTGCTCGCGCAATAATCCCCTCTGCGGTATTTTGTTTGCCCGCGCGCAAATCCCAATGCTTGAGTGAAGCAAAGCCCATCCCGACATTTTGCCCATTGCCCGAATTATTACGCCCCGTGACGATAAACATCACATTGAGATTGTCTTTTTCAGCGGTTTTAAAGTACTCAGCAATCTGTAGACCCACACGCGCGGTTTCCGCCTGAGGCGCACCCACTGGCGTACTGAACTGCACCATCACTGAACCCTGATCTTCCTGTGGCAGAAAGCCAGTATTCATCCGCGTATATTGCCAACCCATAAATACTGTGATTACCGCAAACAGCAGCATGAAGAATCGGGGTCGACCCAGCACGCCCGCTAAGCGCCGACGGTAGCCGTCTTGAGCACGCTGGACATTGCGATTGAACCACGTAAAAAAGCGTCCTTTAGGTCGCTCATGATCGATAGGCTTGAGTAAGGTAGCGCATAAGGTCGGCGATAGCGTCAACGCCACCAATGCCGATAGGGCCATGGCAGACACCAACGTCACTGAAAACTGACGATAAATAATGCCCACCGAGCCGCCGAAGAATGCCATGGGCAAAAAGACCGCTGCCAAAACCACGGCAATGCCGATCAATGCACCCGTGATTTCTCGCATAGAAATCAAGGTCGCTTCCTTCGGGCTGAGGTGCTGCTCATGCATCACGCGTTCGACGTTTTCGACCACCACAATCGCATCGTCCACCAACAACCCAATGGCGAGAACCATCGCAAAAAGCGTCAAGGTATTGATGCTATAGCCCAATACCGAGAGGATGCCAAACGTGCCCAACAGCACCACAGGCACCGCAATGGCAGGGATCAGCGTGGCTCGCCAGTTCTGCAAAAACAGAAACATAACGATCACTACCAGCACCACGGCCTCAACCAAAGTCTCAATCACCCCATCAATCGAGGCTTGGACGAAAGGCGTACTGTCGCGTGGATAGGCGACCTTCAGACCTGGCGGCATATCACGGGTCAGCTTGGCGACCTCGGCTTTGACCCGCTTGGAGGTGTCCAAAGCATTGGCACCCGTCGCCAGTTGGATCGACATCCCTGAAGAAGGGTGACCATTCAAACGCGTCTGGCTTTGATAGTTTTCCGCACCGCGCTCCACCCGTGCCACATCACGAAGCAGCACCGCAGCACCGCTGGAATCCGTCCGCAGGATGATATTCTCAAACTGCGCCACGGTCTGGAGCCGTGACATCGCGGTGACGGTTGCATTCAGCGCCTGATCATTCTGCGTCGGCAATGCCCCCAACTCGCCAGCCGTGATTTGGGTATTCTGCGCTTGAATCGCACTGCGGACATCACTGGGCATCAGACCAAAACTGTTGAGCTTATTCGGATCCAGCCAGATCCGCATCGCATACTGCGCCCCAAAGACCGAAATCTCCCCGACGCCATTGACACGGCTCAAAGGATCTTGCAGGGTACTGACCATATAATCTGCAATATCCACATTGGACATCACGCCTGTCTCATCGTACAGCGCAAACACAAGTAAGCTGTCGCCCTGTGACTTAGTGACCGTGATCCCTTGTTGCTGCACCTCTTGCGGTAAGCGACTGAGCGCCTGATTGACCGCATTTTGCACCTGCACCTGCGCAGTGTCGGGATTGGTACTTTGGCTAAAACTGAGATTGATCCGCGACTGACCCGCCGCACTACTGGTCGACGAGAAATACAGTAGGCCATCAATCCCCTTGATCTGCTGCTCCAATATCTGAGTCACACTGTCCTCAACGGTCTTGGCTGAAGCCCCCGTATAGTTGGCGGTGACATTCACGCTCGGCGGCGCGATATCAGGATACTGCTCAATCGGTAAGGTTAAAATCGAAATCGTACCCAACGCCATGATACAGATGGCAAGAACCCAAGCAAAAATAGGCCGCTCAACAAAAAAACTGGCTAACATAATAAGGTCCTTAGCTTGGGCTTTGCGCTTTAATTGCGTTCACCGCCATGCCAACCCGTAAGCTTTGCAAGCTGTCCGTGATGACCCGCTCGCCAGGACTTATTCCTTTGGCGATTTGCCAGCGGTTACCGATCGCGGCCCCCAGCGTGACCAGACGCTGCTCTGCCTTGCCATCAGCACCAATCATCCAGACCAGTGGATCACCTTTGGTATTGCGCACCACCACACCTTGCGGCAGTAAGATCACCCCAGAGCGAGGACCTGCAAGCAATTGTGCGCGCACGTATAAACCGGGCAACAACGCATAGTCTGGATTCGGAAAGGATGCGCGCAGCATCACGTTGCCCGTTCGCTCATCCACGGCGATATCACTGAAGGTGACCTTGCCGGCTTGTGGATAGCGCGAGCCATCTTTTGATTGCAAGTGTACGGTCAATGAAGACGGCTCGATGCCGTGACTGGCCAATTCTTTACGCAGCGCCATATAGTCTTCGCTCGACTGAGTCAGATCTACAAAGATAGGATCGAGCTTTTGGATCGTCGCCAGCGCAGTTATTTGATCAGCACTGACCAAGGCCCCACGCGTAATACTGGAGCGCCCAATGCGCCCTGAGATCGGCGCGGTGATCTGGGTAAATCGTAAATTAGTCCGTGCAGTTGCTAACCCTGCTTCCTTTGCCGCAATGTTGGCTTTGCCCTGCGCGTAGGCAGCTTGGGCATTGTCTAGCTCTTGCTGACTCACACCCTGAACTTTGGCCAGTTCTGCATAGCGTTCCGCTTGGCGACGCGTCGCACTCAACGTTGCCTTTGCCAAAGCAAGATTACCCGCCGCCTCGTCAACACTGGCTTGATATAGGCTCGCATCAATCTGATAGAGCGGCTGGTTGGCACTGACCTGCGTCCCTTCCTTGAAGAGTTGCTGGGTTACAATCCCGCCCACTTGCGGACGCACTTGTGAGATCTCTGAAGCTACAGTACGCCCTGCTAACTCATAGCTGGGTTCAATCGTCTCAGTGGTCACAGTCAGCGTACTGACCGCTTTGCTCGCTGCTTGAGGCGGTGCTTTTTTTTCAGAGCTACAGCCTTGCACTAAAACGCCTGAGACCGACATGACCAGCACAACCCACGCCCGCGCAGGAAATCCCATATACTGCATCCGTAAAACTCCAGATTGACACGACAATAACTTTACATTAATGTAAAATAAATAATAAGCAAAGGCAAGGATGAAAATGTGTTAAAAAAAGCACCTGGTCGCCCTATGCAAGCCCGCCCCAAGATCTTAGCTGCGGCGCTGGATCTATTCCTTGAGCATGGCCTCGATGTGAGTCTCGATACCATCGCCATCAAGGCGGGCACCACTCGGCAAACCCTGTATAACCACTTTGCCAGCAAAACCGCTTTGCTGCTCGAAGTCTTTGAACATATCAAAGCAGACTTACCCAAGCCGCTCTTCACTGCTCAGGTAGACACGCTGAGTCTAGACGAACTTTTGCCGCAAGTTGGTCGCTCCGTGCAGCATCATTTTTATAACGAGCGCTTCTTACGCTTTGAACGTCTACTGATGGTGGCCATGCTCCAAATGCCAGATATGCTCCCCGCTTTGCACCAAAGGCGTACTGGTATCGGCCGCAAGTTGCTCGCGGAGGTGCTGACACGAGAGCATGCTTTAGGATCCATTCATGTAGAGCATCCGGTTGATGCGGCAAAAGCCTTTTTGGGTGCAGCTTTGGGGCCGATGTATCCCGCCGTACTGCTGGGTGATGCCTTACCATCCGCGCAAGAACTCGACCGCTTGAATCAAGAGGCCTGTCGGACTTTCTTGTATGCGTGGAAGTTTAATAAGGGGTAAATGTTGGGATGTTATTGTCATGCCGATGAGTGTTATGCCGGTGTTTTTGGAGATACCGCTGTCTTGAATTTTGCGGATTTATGGAGTAGAGAAAAAAATGGATAGTCATACTACCTCACCCGTCGATTGGTATCTGTGCTCTTACCTTTTACGGTTCGTGGAATTAGCAGCTGGCGCGTTAAACAATGATCTCGGGGAACGTTTTCTGTCTTGGGAAAATACCGTATTGATTAAAGCAACGAGCCTTGATCAGGCCTATGACAAAACTGTCGCCATTGCTCTTGGAGAAACTACGCCTTACAAAGGCGGCGATGAAGGCGTTGATGTCCAATGGGTCTTTGAAGGTGTGACCGAACTCTTACCGATTTATGAAGAAATCGCCGATGGTGCAGAGATTTTTTGGACGGAACATCAACCTCGAAAATTAAAAAATCTGCGTAAACAGGTGAGAGCAAAAAGTGAGTTCTTAGGATGAATAAGCATGATATTTGCGCTGAGATAGTCCAAATCGCTCAAGATCTATCCATTGAAGTTGGCATCATTTTCATTGATGGTGAGGTGATCCAATGGAATCATTGGATCATCATACCCACGGATGGGTATATTGAAATTTCAGGGTCTGGGCCATTTTCAATCTCTTTGATTAAGGCGATTAAACTCAATCCTATTGAGACCCGATATATCGGTCGGTTAGTCCCTGATAAAAAAATCGATCATTCAATGACTATTCTTCAAAAGCTAGAATTAGCCAATATTCAATATCAACTTGATGAAAGCCTGATTATCGTCAATTTATCGATGATCAATATTATTTCGGAAAGACCTGAATAGCCCTCGCGCTGCATCACTCGGGCGGTCGCTAGGTTGGGAGCAGCGCTCCCAGAAACCCCTTCATTGTAATTTGAGCATCAGGCACCCTGCCGCGAGCATAGCTCTTGGCGTTCGCTAGGCAAGACGCCGTGCGTCTTGAAATCCCTTCATTGTAGTCTGAGCATCAGATACCCTGCCGCGAGCATAGCTCTTGGCGTAAATTCGGCTGGAGGCAGTGCCTCCAGAAACCCCGAATTTACTCCCATTCAATAGTAGCCGGAGGTTTGCTCGACACGTCATAGACCACACGTGATACTTCAGCAATTTCATTCATGATGCGATTGCTGACCAGTTCGATCAGATCGTAAGGCAGATGGGCAAAGCGGGCGGTCATGAAGTCGATGGTTTCGACGGCACGCAGCGCGATGACCCATGCGTAGCGACGACCATCACCGACCACACCTACTGATTTCACCGGTTGAAACACGGCAAAGGCTTGAGCCGTCTTGTCGTACCAGCCACTCTTGCGCAGTTCTTCCATAAAGATCGCATCAGCACGGCGCAGGATATCCGCGTACTCTTGCTTCACTTCACCCAAGATACGTACGCCAAGGCCTGGACCTGGGAAAGGATGACGGTAGATCATGGCATGCGGCAGACCTAAAGTGGTGCCGAGCTTGCGCACTTCGTCTTTAAACAAATCACGCAGTGGTTCAACCAGATCAAAGTCCAGATCCGCAGGTAGGCCGCCGACATTATGATGCGATTTGATCACATGGGCTTTGCCTTGTTTGCTCGCGGCTGATTCAATCACGTCAGGATAGATCGTGCCTTGGGCAAGGAACTTCACGCCGTCTAGTTTACGCGCTTCTTCGGCAAAGACTTCGATAAAGACACGGCCAATGATCTTGCGCTTGGCTTCAGGATCTGTGACACCCGCCAGTTCTGACAAGAAACGCTCTTGCGCATTGGCACGAATCACTTTCATGCCATGATCACCCGCAAACATGGTCATCACGTCATCGCCTTCGTTCAGACGCAGCAGGCCATTATCCACAAACACACAGGTCAGTTGATCGCCGATCGCACGGTGTAAGAGCGCTGCAACCACAGAGGAGTCCACACCGCCAGACAAGCCCAACAGGACTTTCTCGTTGCCGATCTGAGCGCGCAGTTGTTCGATACGTAGGTCGATAATATGTTCAGGGGTCCACAGACCATGCGCGCCGCAGATATCGATCACGAAACGCTTGAGGATCGCTTCACCTTGTTTGGTATGCGTCACTTCGGGGTGGAACTGCACGCCGTAGAAATGACGGGTTTCATCGCTCATCGCGGCGATCGGACAGGTTGGCGTGCTGGCATTGACGGTGAAGCTTGGCGGCAAGGTATTGACTTTATCGCCATGACTCATCCACACATGCAGGGTGTTGGGCTCGTCGGAGATGTCTTTAAACAAGCCATCGGCCTGTTCAATCTTGACATCCGCACGCCCAAACTCATGCACCAGACCATTTTCTACGGAGCCACCTAGTTGCTCGGCCATGGTTTGCATGCCGTAGCAAATCCCCAGCACAGGCACACCGAGATTGAAGACCACTTCAGGGGCACGGGGACTGTTGTCCGCGGTGACACTCTCAGGACCACCAGACAGGATAATGCCGTTTGGATTGAACGCACGGATATCCGCTTCATCCATATCATAAGCATACATCTCTGAGTACACGCCGGCTTCACGCACACGACGCGCGATCAGTTGGCTGTATTGCGAGCCAAAATCGAGAATCAGGATACGGTCTTTGGTGATGGTCGTTGCAGGAGCGGTGCTTGCTGAGGTGCTATCGGCGGCGTTGGTCATAGTGGCTGTTTTATTCGGGCTAATAAAGGACGCGGCATTTTAGCAGTTTTTTCACCCAAAACGGCAGTGTAAGCGACCTAAATCGCGACTTGCCATGCGTATTCGTCATTTACAACGCTTTAACCAATGAACATTACCCTATCGGCAGCGGCTTAGCGTAAAATAGCACCAGAGTGAAAGACTGCTGAAGCACTGTTTCAGGTCAAGAAATCCACAATTTTTTAAATTTATTGTTTTAATTTTATCATTTAATTTTGATCGTTCTATTAGAGCCTAGTTATGACCGCTGCCTTAACCCCAGAAACGAAACTTGAGATAAATGCAGAAACCACGACAACCAAAAAAGTGCCGCATGTCCTCGTCATTCTAGATGGCTTTGGTCATCGTGACGAAGTCGCTGACAATGCCATCCTTGCGGCGCAAACCCCAAACATTGATGCCATCAAGGCTAAACACCCGCATGGCTTAATTTCGGGCTCAGGTGAAGATGTCGGTCTGCCAGATGGACAAATGGGTAACTCGGAAGTTGGTCATATGAGCCTCGGCTCTGGGCGCGTGCTCTACCAAGACTTTACCCGCATCGCCAAAGACATCCGCGAAGGCGACTTTTTTAAACATCCTGTACTCACCCAAGCGGTGGATGATGCACTGGCCAAACAAGGTGCA
>CAYJTU010000008.1:39261-39548 GCA_964373105.1 uncultured Moraxellaceae bacterium
AGTCCATGTAATGGGGCTGCTGTCTGATGGCGGCGTCCACTCGCATGAAGACCACTTGGTCGCCATGTGCCAACTTGCCGCCCAGCGCGGCGCAACCGTGTATGTGCATGCCTTCTTAGACGGCCGCGATACGCCGCCGAAAAGCGCCGATAAATCACTGGCCAAGATGCAAGCGGCTCTGGATGCCATTTCCACCCCCGAGCATCCTGCACGTATTGTTTCACTCTGTGGCCGCTACTTCGCCATGGATCAGATCGGACGAGCGTCGTGGAGGGAAAGAGGGGGTT
>CAYJTU010000009.1:0-10822 GCA_964373105.1 uncultured Moraxellaceae bacterium
GAGCGCAGCTATGCTATCTATATCGTGGGGGATTTGTCCCTAGAGGAGTATTTGTTCCCCCATATTAGCGGCCACCAAGTGATGATCGTCAGCAATACCGTCGTTGCACCATTGTATTTGGCACGTTATCTATCTGTTTTACACGACGCAGGAAAGACTGTGGCACAGTGTATCTTGCCAGACGGTGAGTCTCATAAGACATTAGAGAGTCTAAACTTGATCTTCAATGCGTTGATGTCTGTGCGTTTTAATCGCGATTGTACAATCATTGCTTTGGGTGGCGGTGTTGTGGGTGATATGGCGGGTTTCGCAGCAGCCAGCTTCCAGCGCGGGGTGCATTTTGTTCAAGTCCCTACGACCTTACTGTCTCAAGTCGATTCAAGTGTCGGCGGAAAAACCGGCGTTAATCATCCACTAGGTAAGAACATGATTGGGGCGTTCAAACAGCCCAAAGCCGTTCTTGCAGACATGATGCTCTTGGGGACCCTACCAGACCGTGAGCTGTCAGCAGGCCTTGCAGAAGTCATTAAGTATGCCCTGATTGGCGATGAAGATTTTTTAGTCTGGCTTGAAACACATATGGTCGCACTTGTCGCACGAGATTCTGCAAAGCTTGCAGAAGCAGTGTATCGTTCATGCGCGCACAAAGCGCGTATTGTGGCGGCTGATGAGCATGAAATGGGTGAGCGCGCCCTTCTAAATCTTGGACACACTTTTGGTCATGCAATTGAATCCTACATGGGGTATGGTCAGTGGCTGCATGGCGAGGCGGTTGCAGTAGGAATGCTCATGGCTACGGATTTATCAGCACGCTTAGGCTGGATTGCTGCTGAAGATATTGCCCGTGTGCGCAGACTTTTGCTGGCCGCAAACTTACCTGTCACCTTACCCGATATGACGGCAGACGAGTTTCTGACCCTGATGGGGCAAGATAAAAAGGTACTTGAAGGCCGTTTGAGGTTGGTACTTCTTAAGCGAATGGGTGAAGGGGTGATTACCCGTGACTTTGATTTACAGTTGTTAATGCAGACTTTAGGAAATAAAACGCCAGGGGTAGAGGGGATATGAGCTCAAATCTTTCGGCACCTAAGTCACCAAACTTTTATCCAAAAAGTTGGTTTGTTTGTGCCATCATTATATTGGTTGCTTGCGCTATATTATGGATATGGTTACAACTCGCCAGTCGAGTGACCAAAGAGCATTCTTTTGCTGAAACGGCAGTAGCGACGAAAGTGATGCCGGATCAGTTCCCAGGTAGCTTAGGAACCCTATCGGATATTGTTCCTGTATTAGACTTAACCAAAATTGCAACAAACAAACCGGATATATCGCACAGTCCAGAATTTAAAGCACTGGCATTTATTATCGCACACCAAAACGATTGGACGCTGCAAGTGATGAACGTTTCGCAAGAAAGCGTGATTACTGACTTTCTGGCGAAACGTTCTGATCGAACTCGTTTTCAATATTTCCGGTATAATAAAGGCGCAAAAGACGAAAGTTTTATTTTGACCTATGGGGCGTTCCCTGCCATACAGACCGCATTAGGGGCTGCGCAAACGATGGATTTCGGCTTACCTTCAAGTGTGAAAGCTTTCCCAGAGCGGTTTTCAAGTTATCGACCATTTGTCAGTGATAGTGATGAGAACATGCAGGAGTCCTCAGCAAACTCTCCACGACAAGTCAAACTAAGAGCCGTCGCAATTCCAGCGCCAACTGATGCGATTGAAGATAAATTAGCTGAAATTGCAGCAGAGTCTTCTGCGGCAATCGGGACGCAGTCTACCCCCGCTGCAAAGACGCCATTGCCTGCCAATGTTGATGGTTTTAGTGGGCTTCCCGATGCACAGGCTCCAGACCCCGCAGGGTCAGTGCCCGCAAGTCCGAAATCGAAAGGTGTACCTGCGTCAGCAGGGACAGTACAAGACCCCTTTAATTAAGTCATACGTACTAGCAGAAATAACGGTTTGTATAAGAGCGCCTATGTTGGCGCTTTTTTAATGCCGTATATCACTCGGGCTAATGATATTTATTTACATGATGTTAAGTATTTTTTGTTGTTTGTGGCATGCGCTAGCATGTGCAAACCATTGGATAAATGCGATAATACAGTTATGTTGCATTTGTGTTGTAATTAATAAATCAAGCATTGCATTTGAGTACGCGTGAGTTTTTCTTTACACTATTGAGCCGTTTTGTCTGTCATCGTTTATTTTGTCGTGCTATTTTGGACGATGAAACAGGTCGCATGTCTAAATGATTCATTAACGTATAGGGTAGCTGAGTCAGGTTTTCGCTTGGCTGCTATAACAAGTTTGACGGATTTTACTGTCGTCATCAGTGTCTATAGTGTTGTTTTGATATTTCTTTTGCTTTTCTATTTAAGGGTACGCCATGCATATGTCGCCGCTCGCTACATCTTCTTCGGAAGCCTATTGCTCATCTGAATCGATTTCTGATGCTGCAGTGACGGGTCTGTATCAACCTGAAGATTTTCGGGATAACTGTGGCTTTGGTCTGATTTCCCACATGCAGGGTCAGGCAAGTCATCATTTACTTCAGACAGCGATTCACAGCTTAAGCTGTATGACTCATCGTGGCGGTATTGCGGCAGATGGTAAAACCGGTGATGGATGTGGCCTGCTCTTGGCCATGCCAAAAGATTTTTTCCGCGCAGAAGCAAAGAAACTGGGTATCGCACTCCCTGAACTATTTGCGGTTGGTACGATTTTCTTAAATACTGATCCTACTCTAGCGCAGCATTCCCGTGAGATATTGGCTGCGGAAGTGGCTAAAGAAGGTTTGACAGTAGCCACATGGCGACCTGTTCCGATCAATGTCGATATCTTGGGTGAGATTGCGCTTCGCTCATTGCCAGCATTTGATCAGTTGATTGTCGCTGCGCCTGATGGCATGGAAGCGCCTGAATTCAATCGTAAGCTGTTCTTGGCGCGTCGTCGTGCTGAGAGTCAGTTGACCCATGATCCTTTGTTTTATGTGACCTCACTGGCCAGTACTGTCATCAGCTATAAAGGCTTGATGATGCCGAAGGATATCGCATCGTTTTACTTGGATTTGAGTGATGAGCGTTTAACCTCACATATCGTGGTTTTCCATCAACGTTTCTCGACCAATACCGCACCGCGTTGGGCTCTTGCACAACCTTTCCGTTATTTGGCACACAACGGTGAAATTAATACGATTACGGCAAACCGTAACTGGTCTGTTGCCCGTACGCCAAAATTTGAAAACCCATTGTTGCCTGGTTTGCTGGATGTCAAACCGTTGGTCAACCGTACTGGTTCAGACTCTTCAAGCTTAGACAATATGCTGGAGATTCTGGTGGGTGGTGGCATGGATATGTTCCGTGCGTTGCGTATGCTGGTTCCACCCGCATGGCAGAACGTTGAAACTATGGATGCCGATCTACATGCATTCTATGAGTTTAACTCCAAGCACATGGAAGCTTGGGATGGACCTGCAGGTCTGGTGATTCAAGATGGCCGTCATGCGATTTGTATGCTCGATCGCAATGGCTTGCGTCCTGCGCGTTGGGTGATTACCAAAAACGGTTATATCACGTTGGCGTCAGAAATCGGCGTTTGGGACTACAAGCCAGAAGATGTTGTTTCTAAAGGTCGTGTCGGTCCAGGTCAGATTCTGGTTGCGGATACGCAAACCGGTGAACTGCTGCGCACGGTAGATATCGATAACCGTTTAAAATCGACGCATCCCTACAAAAAATGGTTGCGTGATCATGCGGTTCACATCAAGACCGATGATGATTTAGAAGAAAGCTTGCAAGAATTTGGCTTAAAAGGCGATGCCTTGAAAGCTGCACAAAAGATGTTCCTAGTGAGCTTCGAAGAGCGTGATCAGATCATTCGCCCATTGGCCGAAAGTGGTCAAGAAGCGGTTGGTTCGATGGGCGATGATACACCGATGGCGGTACTCTCACGTCAAGTACGTCATGTGGCCGACTTCTTCCGCCAACAGTTTGCGCAAGTGACCAACCCGCCGATCGATCCGCTGCGTGAATCGATTGTGATGTCGCTTGAAAGTTCACTCGGCCGTGAACAAAATGTCTTTGAGCAGTCACCGGAACATGCTGAGCGTGTGATTCTGTCCAGCCCGATTTTGTCTGCGAGCAAAATGCATCAATTACGTACGCTCGATCGTGCTGAATATCAGATGCACACTGTTGACCTAAACTATCCAGAGGCGGAAGGGCTAGAGGCAGCACTGCGTCGTATTTGTGTGGAAGCTGCTGATGCGGTGCGCGCGGGAACAACATTCATTAATTTGTCCGATCGTAATATTCGTGAAGGCTTCTTACCCGCGAATGCGATCTTAGCGACGGGTGCTGTCCATCATTATCTGTCTGAGCAAGCGGTTCGCGCGGATGCCAATATACTGGTTGAAACGGGCCTCGCCCGTGATCCGCATCATTTTGCGGTGTTGCTTGGTTTTGGCGCCAGTGCGGTATACCCGTATCTTGCCTATGACGTGATCAATGATTTGATCAGCAAGGGTGACTTGCTGGGTGATCCACTGTATGCACAAAACAATTTCCGTAAGGGGATTGATAAAGGCTTACTGAAAATTCTCTCGAAAATGGGCATTTCAACCGTTGCCTCTTATCGCGCAGGCCAGCTCTTTGAAGCGATTGGTTTATCACGTCCTGTGGTCGATCTTTGCTTTAAAGGTGTCCCGAGCCGTATCGAAGGTGCGCGTTTCGTTGATCTGGAAAATGATCAAAAGAAACTGGCTGTATTGGCATGGCAAACCCGTAAGCCAATTGAACAAGGCGGTTTGTTAAAGTTTGTCTTTAACAAAGAATATCATGCCTTTAACCCAGATGTGATCAATAACCTGCATACCGCAGTGCGTTCAGGCAAGTTTGAAGACTATCAGTTATACGCTGATTTGGTGAACAAGCGCCCGACCGCAACGTTGCGTGATTTGCTGGGGCTTGATACCAGCAACAGCATTGCGGTTGAAGACGTTGAACCAATTGAAGCGATCCTGCCGCGTTTTGACTCTGCCGGCATGTCATTGGGTGCGTTGTCCCCAGAAGCGCATGAGTCAATCGCGATTGCCATGAATACTATTGGTGGTCGTTCAAACTCAGGTGAGGGTGGTGAAGATCCTGCACGCTATGGCACGATCAAAAACTCTAAAATCAAACAAGTGGCATCAGGTCGCTTTGGTGTGACACCTGCATACTTGTCTTCAGCAGAAGTGCTGCAGATTAAGGTTGCACAAGGTGCAAAACCGGGCGAGGGTGGTCAGTTGCCAGGTGGTAAAGTGAATGCGTTGATTGCGCGTTTGCGTTACTCGGTACCGGGCGTGACCTTGATTTCTCCACCGCCGCATCATGATATTTACTCTATCGAAGATTTGTCGCAATTGATTTTTGACTTAAAACAAGTCAATCCAAAAGCGCTCGTTTCGGTGAAATTGGTATCGGGTCCCGGCGTGGGAATGATTGCTGCTGGTGTAGCAAAAGCCTATGCCGATTTGATCACGATTTCCGGTTATGACGGTGGTACTGCAGCATCCCCATTGTCATCGATCCACTATGCAGGTTCGCCATGGGAGCTCGGTTTATCCGAAGCTCATCAAGCTCTGCGTGTGAATAACTTACGTGGTAAAGTCCGTGTGCAAACCGATGGTGGTTTGAAAACGGGTCTGGACGTTGTCAAGGCCGCGATCTTGGGTGCAGAGTCCTTCGGCTTTGGTTCTACACCGATGATTGCATTAGGCTGTAAATACCTGCGTATTTGCCACTTGAATAACTGTGCAACGGGTGTGGCAACCCAGCAAGATCACTTGCGCAAAGAGCATTACATCGGTGAGCCTGAAATGCTGATCAATTTCTTCCATTTCATCGCGCAAGAAACGCGTGTATGGATGGCGGCACTTGGCGTTAAGAGCCTGAAAGACTTGATCGGACGTACCGATTTATTGACTTGTCTGGAAGGTCAAACCGATAAGCAGAACCATTTGGATTTGCGTCCAATATTGACCACACATGCCTCTGCAAAAGGCAATGATCAGTATTGCACCTCTGCGCGTAATGAACCGTTTGATCGTGGTGTTCTTGCCGAACAGATGGTCATGGATATGCAAAATGCGATCACGGCCAAGTCTGGTGGGTCGTTCAGCTATAAAATCATGAACGGAAATCGCTCGATTGGCGCGCGCTTGTCTGGTGAGATTGCCAAGTTGCATGGTGACCTCGGCATGAGCAATCAACCGATTACCCTGAAGCTTCACGGCACTGCTGGACAGTCACTGGGTGTGTGGAATGCGGGTGGTTTGCATATCGAGCTTGAAGGTGATGCCAACGACTACGTCGGTAAAGGCATGGCGGGTGGTCAGATTGCGATTTATCCACCGAAAGGCTCTCCATTTAAATCGCAAGATACTGCGATTATTGGAAATACCTGTTTGTACGGCGCAACGGGCGGCAAGCTTTTTGCAGCAGGAACAGCAGGTGAGCGTTTCGCAGTGCGTAACTCAGGTTGCCATGCGGTGATCGAGGGTGCGGGTGATCATTGCTGTGAATACATGACGGGCGGTCTTGTGACTGTGTTGGGTCGTACTGGCCTGAACTTTGGTGCGGGGATGACCGGTGGTTTTGCTTACGTACTCGATTTAGAAGGTGACTTCTTTGATCGTTGCAATCATGAGCTGATTGACTTGAACCGTATCAGTTCAGAATCGACCGAAGAGCATCGTCAACATTTGGTTGAAGTGCTTGAAGAGTATGTCGAGGCAACGGGCAGTGCGTGGGGCCAACAGTTGCTGGATGAGTTTGATGAGTTCAGCCGTAAGTTCTGGCTGGTCAAACCGAAGGCAGCGAGCCTCGCCAGCTTGTTGAAAACGACTAAAGCTGATCCACAATAAGGCTTAGCTCATCAATCACGCGATTTTATTCGCGTGATTGATGAGATCGTCATAAATTGGTTGTTGATTCGCTATAGAATACGCAGCAATCGCATAAGCAATAATAATCTGTCAGCGTATTGAACGATATTTACGATTTAATGCAATAGCAGGCACGCACGCGCAATCGTGCTGACCCAGTGAGGATGACACATGGCTGATCGCCTAAGTAATGATTTTCAGTTTCTCGATGTTGCAAGACAAGAGCCTGAGAAAAAAGATATTGATACGCGTACGACTGCATTTGTTGAGATCTATCAACCTTTTGAAAAAGTAGAAGTTGCTAATCAATCTCATCGTTGTTTGGACTGTGGCAATCCATACTGTGAATGGAAATGCCCTGTGCACAACTATATCCCCAACTGGCTCAAGCTGATTAGCGAAGGACAGTTGTTCCAAGCGGCTGAATTGTCGCATCAAACCAATACTTTGCCTGAAGTATGTGGTCGTGTTTGCCCGCAAGATCGTTTGTGTGAGGGCGCATGTACGCTGAATGACGGCTTTGGCGCGGTGACGATCGGAAATACCGAAAAATATATTACTGATACTGCGTTTGCCATGGGTTGGCGTCCAGATATGTCCAAAGTCGTTTGGACTGATAAAAAAGTAGCGATCATTGGTGCGGGTCCTGCGGGTCTGGGCTGTGCAGATGTGCTTGTACGTGCGGGTGTTAAGCCTGTGGTCTTTGATAAAAACCCAGAAATTGGTGGTTTGCTCACCTTCGGTATCCCCGAATTTAAAATGGAAAAAGACGTGATGATTCGTCGTCGCACTATTTTCGAAGGCATGGGTATTGAATTCCGTTTGAACACTGATGTTGGTGTCGATGTGACCATCGATGAGCTATTAGCTGATTACGATGCTGTGTTCATGGGCATGGGTACCTACACCTATATGAAGGGTGGCTTTGCGGGCGAAGAGTTAAATGGCGTTTATGATGCACTGGATTACTTGATTGCCAATGTGAACCGTTGCCAAGGCTGGGAAAAATCACCGACCGACTACATCAGTATGGAAGGTAAACGCGTTGTGATCTTGGGTGGTGGTGATACCGCGATGGATTGTAACCGTACGGCGATTCGTCAAGGCGCTGCGCATGTGGCATGTGCATACCGCCGTGATGAAGAAAACATGCCCGGTTCACGTCGTGAAGTGAAGAATGCGCGTGAAGAAGGGGTCGAGTTTCTGTTCAATCGTCAGCCGATCGAAATCGTGGGTGATGCCAACGGTGTGATCGGTGTGAAGGTTGTGACGACACAACTCGGCGAAGCAGATAGCCGTGGTCGCCGTAGCCCAGAACCTGTTCCAGGTTCCGAAGAGATACTCCCAGCGGATGCTGTGATCTTGGCCTTTGGTTTCCGTCCAAGTCCAGCGGCGTGGCTTGCTAGCCAATCGGTAACTCTGGATGGTTCGGGTCGTGTGACCGCAGCAGAACATCAGGCCTTCCCATTCCAAACCAGCAATCCAAAGATTTTTGCGGGTGGCGATATGGTGCGTGGTTCAGATCTGGTCGTGACCGCAATCTGGGAAGGTCGTCAAGCGGCTGAAGGGATTTTGGATTATCTAAAGATCTAGTTGCTCTCTGAATCTTTGACTCGATTAAATCAAAAGCTCATCCATGGATGAGCTTTTTTTATAAGCGCGAATGATTATTTGCATCAAAATACGACTACACTCAAACCATTAACATTAAAAAATTCATGAAGTCATCACAATGAATCGACCTTCTTTTACCACGCTTGCTTTGGCTGCGCTTGTGTTATTCGGTGGTTATCACTGGTGGACCAAGCAACATACTCAAACGAGGCTTGCACAAGCCAGTTCTGCGCAAAACCTCGATGAGGTGAGAGCGAATAACGCAGCGCGCAACGGTCGCGAAGTCATTCATCTCTATACCGCGACATGGTGTGGCTACTGTAAGCATCTCAAAGCCAGTCTGGATGCCAGTGGTGCGCCATACTTAGATCACGATGTCGAGAATTCGAGTGAAGGTAAGCGTTATGCCGACGACAATCATATCTCTGGTGTACCCGTGACTGTTGTGGGTCATGAGACCATTGAAGGTTTTGATGTCGAGCGGTTACAGTCCGTCTTTTATCATGCGGGATATGATGTGAAGGGGCTGGAGATGTGAGTAAATCTCATAAGCTCTTTACTATCACCGCCACGATCTCCGTTGCCTGCTGAACGATGCTATCCCGATATGCTTCAAATAACTTATCAGTGATCTGATCGTCATCTCCCGCTATAAAATTGGTCATGACGGGAACGTGCAGATGCCCTGCAAATATAGAGGGATTGTAGATATCTCGGAGCAGCGTATTCCGATAGCCACTTTCATTGGAAAGATAGTTGCCACCACTGCCTTTCTGCGCACACGCATTGGCAAGTGGGATGTCGGGCGTTTTGGGTGGTGGCACTTCGCTATTAAAATCTTGTGTCGTCATCGTCCCGCAATCAGGAAAAACGCTGAAGGGCGTATGCCAAATGACTGAATAGCCACCGCGTTGATGGGTCTCAGCATTGATCACTGATCGACCTGTATGGGCGGCTAAGATTGCATTGATCGGTAGAGTAGTGAGTGTAAATTGTTTAGGTTTATCTTGGACCCAAGGGCGCGGGTTGTAGCCCAGAATGTCGGCAGGTGGATAAATACTGGCCTCTTGAACCGATGGTAACGTGGCAGGGATGACCACACCAGCATTATCAGCAAAGTTGGTCGCATGATAGCGACCATGCCAGTTCTCAATCCAAAATGCACCTTTGCCACCCTGACTCATCGTGATGGACGCCGCGATGTGGTCTTTGGCTTGAAAGAATGGCGCGAGCGTGTATTCCTGCATGCCTTTTTGGAAATCACCGTAATTTACGGGCAGTAGGTAGCTTTGAATGACGGCTGTAGACCCATCTGATAATTTAAAGCTTTTGCCATCTAATGCTAATGCGATGGCACCTGATGGATTGCCGATACGAATTTTAGGGGAGGGGTGATCTGCACCGGGCGTCCCCAGTGTGAATGGGTCGAATCCACTGATGATGATGCGTTTAACGCGTGGGTCATGTGGGAATTGGATCGCGTATTGTCCTCGCGAAGCCCGTTCAAGGGTCCACTGGAGTTCTTCACGCTGCGCTTTGTTGATTGCAAAGGGTGGCTGC
This sequence comes from uncultured Moraxellaceae bacterium, assembly GCA_964373105.1. Classification (GTDB taxonomy): domain Bacteria; phylum Pseudomonadota; class Gammaproteobacteria; order Pseudomonadales; family Moraxellaceae; genus Aquirhabdus. Next base: position 10,108 of record CAYJTU010000009.1, read on the forward strand.
CATTGCCGCAATATCAACGTCATTTGTAGCCGTGCCCAGTACAACATGCGGTCGTCGCTTTGTGGCAAGGAACCGTGTATCTGTCGACCTTGAACACGATTAACCGCAGCATGCCAAAGTGCTTCACCAGCTTTTTGGATCAATGCTCGACTATTATCAAATGATGTGATCATCGCGGTATCACATAAATCATGAGAAAATTGCGGTGCGAACTGGTCAAATCCAGATGCGGCTAGAATTTGTATGGCGAAGGGTTTGCCGTTAGCGACCAAAACATTTTCGAGGCGTTGTTCTTCGTAGGAAGGCGGTATCGCTGAATTGATACACTGTGCGGTCAATGGTGGTGTGATTGCACTTTTTTGCTGCGTATTTGATAAGTCTTTTTGGCATCCAGCTGTGATTGCGATAAAGGCAATGACAGGGAGCTTATGACGAACGGTGTGTTTTAAAGAAGTCATATGCTTGGATGCATATCCTTGAAATAGACCTTAAAAGGGGATCGTAGCATACAGTCCCCTTTGGACGTTATCTCAGCATCTTTACTGCACACCCACCAACTCCACCCATTTGCCCGCTTTGACTTGATAGGCCGTAATTTTCCCCGTCTTCAAATCGCCTTTGGCATCAAACTGGATTTGATTGGTCACACCCGCATAGTTGGTGTCTTTAATCTTGGCTGCGTAGACTTTAGGATCGGTTGAATTCGCCGCTTGCA
>CAYJTU010000009.1:10832-38285 GCA_964373105.1 uncultured Moraxellaceae bacterium
GTTCGTAGAGCTGATCTGGGCCATATTTTTGTTCAAAGCGCTGTTTGAACGATGCCCCTTGAGGCATTTTTTCAAGGGGGAGGCCCGCAGAAGTGATCACCACACCTTCTGCTGATTTACCCGCGAGTTTGATGAATTCCGGGGTATTCATACCATCACCACCGATAAACTGCGCGGTGATGCCCAAATTGCGGACTTGAATAATCATTGCAGCTGCTTGACCATCGTTGCCAGCAAAGAAAATTAGATCAGGGTTCTTACCTTTGATTCGTGTCAGTACAGCGTTGAAGTCAGTTTCTTTATCGCTGGCAGATTCGCGGGTAATGAGGTTGTCGTCCAAGGTTTTCAGATATTTTTCAAACTCATCCGCCATACCCACACCATAGGCACTTCGATCATCGATAATCGCAATGCGTTTTGCGGCAAAGTGCTGTGCCGCAATTTTTGCCAAAGTCTGACCTTGTTGCACATCATTGGCAATTAGACGGAATGCGTAAGGGAAGCCTTGCTGCGTATATTTGGGATTGGTCACGGCACAAGCGATTAGGGGGATACCTGCGGTGTTGTACAGTGCTGATGCAGGCAGCGTGGTGCTTGATGTGGTATGACCAATGGCCGCGTTGACATGGGCATCGACCAATCGCTGAGCAGCTGCCGTTGCATTACGTGGATCAGCTTGATCATCTTCGCTTTGAATTTTAAAGGTGACAGCTTTGCCTGCGATCACAATCTTCTGTGCATTTAAATCATCGATGGCCAGACGTACACCGTTTTCTTCATCTTTACCATAGTGCGCGAGTGCGCCTGTCAGTGCCCCGACCACGCCGATGGTTACGGTACTGGTATTAGCATCTTCAGTTTTCTTACTACATTGGCTGAGTGCAATGCCGATCAGCGCAATGCTGATGACTTTACTGAAACGAATGAGGTGAGAGGTCGCTTGGTCGTATGGCTTCATGCTATATCAGAATCGTATAAAAATATCATATAGAAAGATAACATGAAATTATCTGCTTCTATATTCATTTTATGGGAAAGCATGTGCTCAAGGATGCAAGCATCAGTGTCGTGTATGAGTCTAGCGGATCAAGGGCCTCAATGATTGGGTCAGGGATAAATGCACGGTAACAATTCACTACGTCATTTATATTTAGACATGCGCTATTGTTATTACTAAGCAGAGCTTCTCTTTTTGATTGAGTGATATAAGGAAAATGATCATGACTCGTCGTATATTGACTGCGGTAGCATTATCTACAGTATTGTTGACCACCTTGCCCAGTTGTGGCTATAACACGCTGCAGGCCAAAGACGAGGCGGTTAGTGCCAGTTGGTCTGAGGTGTTGAACCAGTATCAACGCCGTGCTGATTTGATTCCGAATCTGGTGAATGTCGTCAAAGGCTACGCCAAGCACGAAGAAAAGGTTCTCACTGAAGTGACTGCTGCACGTGCATCTGTTGCTGGCATTAAAGCCACACCAGAGCTGGTCAATGATCCAGTTGCTTTTCAAAAGTTCATTGATGCACAGAACCAATTACAAGGTTCACTGTCGCGTTTGATGGCTGTGACCGAAAACTATCCTGATTTGAAAGCCAATCAAAACTTCTTGGATTTGTCTTCGCAGTTAGAAGGCACTGAAAATCGTATTACCGTGGCGCGAAATCGATATATCACCACGGTGCAAGACTATAACGTCACAGTTCGTCAGTTCCCTTCAAACTTGACTGCGAAAGTAACGGGTATGCACACAAAGCCGAATTTCAGTGTCGCCAATGAAGCGCAGGTTTCACAGGCGCCTACGGTTAGTTTTAGCGGATCATAAGGCATGAATGCTCGCGCTTTCGCGACCGTCTTCCCTGTACGGATTCATGCCGTACTATTCGTTGCCATTTTTTTGATGCTATGGCAGCCGATTGCAGCGATGGCCGCGGACGATGATGCCGATATCGTCATCGCGGCTCAGGTTGCAAAAACTACACCCCTAAAGCCCGTTAAAGATCTCGTTGCTACACCGTTATCGAATACGGGAACTGCCAGTGCGCCTGCCACTTCTGTGAGTAATGCCCCTAGAACCGTTGATTCCGGTGGCGGCTTTCTCACATTACCGACTTTAAATGCACCTGTGATTGATCAGTCTGGCGCACTGAGTGCTGCTGACAATCAACAGATCAGTGATAAATTACGTGCGATACATGCGGCTGGACGAGCTCAGATCGGTTTGGTTTTAGTCAAGACTACCCAGGGTGAAACAATCTTTGACTATGCAGGTCGTGTTTTTTCAGCGTGGAAACTGGGGGATGCCGAGCGCGATAATGGTTTATTGATCGTTGTCGCTGTGCAAGATCGCAAGATGCAGATTTTAACGGGCTATGGGCTAGAAGGTATTATTCCTGATGTCATTGCATCTAGAATCATTCGTGAGCAAATCACCCCACAGTTTAAGTTAGGCAATTATGCATCTGGTTTAAATGCTGGGATTGACCGCATTGATGGGATCTTGCAGCAGGATCCAGAGACTGCAAAAGCTGCGGCTGATCAATTAAAAGTTGAGCAGCAGGCGTCGCGCTCTGATCAAGGCAGTGTTGTTTCTGGTAGCCTGATCTTGATTTTATTGGTCTTGGTCGTCGCAGGTCAATTTACGCAAATGATTTTCGGTCGGGTACTCAACTCCACCGGACTTGCAGCGGCAGGTGTTGGCATCGGTCTGTTTACGGGTATTGGCTTCGCTGCCAGTTTATTGCTCGGCGGGGCTATTTTTATTCTTTTACTTGTCGGTATTTTACCCTTCCTCAATATTCTCATGAGTATGAGCGGTCGGGGCGGTGGTTCTGGTGGAGGTGGTTTTGGCGGCGGCGGTGGTTCATTTGGCGGGGGAGGCGCATCGGGCTCATGGTAACTGATGTTTTACAGACGAAATTAGATCCGAATCATGCGGTTGAGACGAGCAGTTTTGCGCGTTGGCTCAGGCAGTTATTTTACTTTCGCTGGCATGAATATCGGCGGTTTGATACGGCAGCGCGATCTGCGATCGAGCAAGCCGTGAAATCAGCTGAAGCGGGTCATGCCGGTGAGATTAAGGTGGTGATTGAAGGCCATTTACCTTTAAAAACAGCCTTTTTTCAAGGGTCGACAGGCCGAGCCCGTGATTTGTTTGCCTCTCTCGGTGTGTGGGATACCGCATTGAATAGTGGTGTCTTGTTGTACATCAATCTATGCGAACATCGCGTTGAAATCGTAGCGGATCGAGGTATCAATGCCAAGATAGAAGAAGACCGTTGGCAGGCAATTTGTCAGCAGATCACGGCTAAGTTGAGTGATGATGCTCATCAACATGGTGTGATTTTGGGTATTGAGTTGATCGGTCAAACCCTGATGGAATTTTATACCGTCGTTGATTCAAAAGCGGGCAATGAGCTTGGCGATGCTGCGTTGTTTCTATAAAAAGTATAAGTGTATAAAATTTAGGCAGTTGATGGAGTTTGATGATATTTTTACCAACCAAACGGTATAAAAATAATATATAGTTCAAATTGTGTGATGCGCATCACATATCTGTTTTAAATGGCAAGTCGATCCCGCCATTCATGCTGTTCTCAAACGCTTTTTCTTTCTTTTCTATAGATCTTTAATTTAGAGGTTATTGTCTCGTCATGTCAAAAATTAACTTAGGTGGTTTGTCTAGCATCGATGGTTTTATTGCAGCTGCAGTCGTTGACAGCGAAAGTGGTCTTGCATTAGCAACTGCAGGTAATGGAATCGATTTAGAGTTGGCCGCAGCTGGAAATACCGAAGTTATTCGTGCAAAACGCAAAGTTGCTAGCGCACTTAAACTCAATGATAACATTGAAGATATTTTGATTACTTTAGGCAAGCAATATCATCTTATTCGTCCGCTTGAGCGCAATGTTAACCTGTTTCTTTATGTGGTATTGGATCGCAGCAAGTCAAATCTTGCAATGGCGCGCCATGAATTAAAAACATTTGAAAAAGAATTAGATTTTTCTTAATTCGATCAAGCAGTGCGTTTTAGACGCACTGTTTTTTTCTAAAAACATTATTTTTCGAGTGAGTGACATCTCAAGATGACTATGCCGCAGCGCTCATTGGATGTATCGATCGTGGGACTCAGTGTCGCTACGACGGTAACGATTCGAAACTTTCTCAGTCAAATTATCCCAGGCAATTTTGAGTTGAGATGGGTGAATCTTGCTGAATCGACTGTCGATTTATTGATTGTGCATCATACGTTAGTAGACTCTGCAAATGTGTCTAAGATGTTAGCGGGTCGTCATATTCCTATACTGAAAATCGCTTCTGAATTTGGTCTGGAAGGGATATTAAGACACGAGACGTTATATTTACCGATAGCAGATTTAACGGTATTGAAAGATTGGCTTTACAGCAAACTGCCCAAACTCTCTTCGCTGTCCGTTGCTCAATTCCTATCCCATAAAACAGATAAGATGATCAATCAGCAGATAGATTATTCTATATTTGAAAAAGTTCACGACAAAGAAGCGGGCCCAACAAAAATTTTAAATGCTGACGGCTTGATCGGGATCGTCAATACGCGCAAAGAGCAAATATGGCTGCCCAAGACAGAGCCGCATTTAAACCAGGTTGACCATTCATGGCAAGTGACCTACTCAACCAATAAAGATGGGCGTGACGTTCTTGATTCTCCTCATGATTTGCGTCAGTGGATATGGCAAACCTTATGGTGTGCTGATCATTTGCTGACGCTGGCGTCCCCAGAGGATTATATTCATTTGAAATTTTGGCCTCAGCCAAATGTCTCGGATCGAAAAGATACATTGCGCATGGCGGCATATTTTCAATACGGCTATAAAGTGAGTGAGGTGGCCGAAAAGAGTCAGATATCTTTACAGCGGGTACAGCATTTTGCTTCGGCACTCATCGCTGCGAATCTCGCAAAGCATTCTCTCGCAGAGTTCAGCGGCTCATCGGCTGCACGTAGTACGCTAGCTGGCCACGAAGTACAAGGATTACGGGGTTTCTTTTCTAAATTACGACTTCGTTTAGGGTTGTAAGCCATTTTGATGAAGATGAATTAAGTATGCAGCAATATAAAATTGTATTCAGTGGGCCTATGGGGGCTGGTAAATCGCAAGCGATTGCCAGCTTATCCGATATTTCAGTCCTGACGACCGAGGTTGCGAATACCGATCAAGATGCACACCAGAAGATGCTGACCACGGTCGGCATTGATTACGGTGAGATCACTTTAGATTCTCATACCAAGATTGGGCTGTATGGCACACCTGGACAGCAACGTTTTAGCTTCATATGGCCAATCATTGCTCAAGGTGCTTTGAGTGTTGTGATTCTCATTGATCATACATCAGCAAATCCACTGGATGATTTACAATCCTATATTCAAGCCTTTGAAGGGAAAATCAATCACCTTGTCATTGGTGTGACTCATGTGGATGAGATGCTTGAGCGTCCGGTCGCAATTTATCGAGAGTGGTTAGAGCAAAACGGCTTAAATCATCCTTTATTTACAGTGGATGCAAGGCGTCGTGAAGATGTTTTGCTGTTAGTTGAAGTGATTATTGCTTCTTTTGAGGCTCGTATGAATGTTAAGGATAGGGAGTCGTTATCGTGAATGGGTTAAATTTTCCTTTAGGCCGAAAAGCACCGCTGGTTCTTATTCAAGCCGCTCATGTCGAAATCAATGCGTTGCTCAATGATCTACAGGGTATCGAGAGCGTATTATTGGCATCCACTGATGGTTTTGAGTTAACCTCTGTTCATAATCAGCCCGTCTTTGAGGCGGGTAAATTTGCAGCCGTGAGTAGTTCAATTCTGGCATTGGTTAAAGCTTTTCTAACTGAAATAAATTTAGTCGGTTGTCAGTCGATTACGCTTGATGCCGAAAATGGTAAAGCATTGATTGTTTCTATCCCTGCTAAAGATCATCCGATGGTAATGGTTGTTATAACCGACAGTACGGTTTTACTTGGTAATCTTCTGCATCGAATTAAAGCATGCTCGCAGAAGATCGCTCAACTTGAACGGCAATATAGCGCTTAAGAAGAAAACTGAAAAGGACATGTATATTGGTCGATTAAAAGGACTTTTTGTGCTGATCCTTCGGGCAGATTTAGGTTGCGTAAAGACTTGTGCGGCGCTACTATAAAATTACATACAATTTTAAATAATGTTGTTAAGTGATCTGTACGTCATTGGGAAGTGCGTCGCGGGTTATGCTGACACAGGGAGTCTGGGGATTATGAATAGCATTGCGCCACAAGCTGAAGATAAGTCTGCTGTGCAGCCTTCATATTCAAAGATTTTAGAACTCACCCCACATACTGGCTGGGCCGAAGAGTTTTGGCAATCTTTGACACCACTCAAAAATAAAGTCGCTGAACATCCTTTTTTTCAAGATATTGCAGATGGCAAAATGACCCATGAAGGGTTTAAATATGCTTTGCTGAATCTCTATCCTTTGGTTGGGCATTTCCCTTCTTATATGGCATTGAATCTCGCCAAAGCGATTCGTTTCGAACAACCTGGCGTGTTAGAAGCGCGTAACTGGCTCATTCGCAATATCAAAACTGAGGAGCGTCATTTGTTTTGGTATCGGGATTGGACCGAAGGTTTTGGTGTTCCCACATCTGCATTGAATCATGTGACGCCACCACCGGCGATGAATGCGGTTAATCACTTTCTATGGAACATCAATACCTATGGCTCGCTTGCTGAAGGAATCGCAGCGACAAATTTGGCGATTGAATGGGCGACCGGCGATTGGACCATTAAGGTCTTTAAAGGCATGCAGGCCTACGCTGATAAAGCAGGTATGACAGTTGATAACCGCACACTGGCTTGGCTACGCGCACATGCGCAATATGATGACGAGCATCCCCATGAGGCGATGGAGTTGATTAAGCGTCTTTGTGACCATGACCCGGTCATGCAAGAAAAAGCCCGTCACGCAGCCGAGCAGGGCCTAGGCTATTATCTTCTCGCAATTGATCATTGCTATGGTGCAATTTGAACGGCATGGCTGAGTAGATGTATAGACTCATTGAGCTTCAAGTGATTGCAGCGCGAGATTTAACATCGTTGGATAGAGCTGCAATTCGTGATCTATGTACGCGGGCTTATGGGGAAGATGTCTGGTGTGATTATGACTATTTGAACTCAGCATTTCATGTGATTGGACGCGATGAGGGGGTCATTGTTTCACATGCCTTGTGGGTTGATCGTACCTTGATCGCAGGTCAAGGCGAAGCGCTTAAAACAGCCTATATCGAATATGTGGCGACTGAACCTCAACTTCAAGGTCGCGGATTGGCTTCCCAATTACTCAAGTTCCTTATTGATTACATCCAACAAGATGAATTGCAATTTGTTGATCCGCAGGCGAAGAATTCACGTTATCAATTGGCTGCACTGTACCCTGAAAATTCGGTATTTTATGTACGGTTAGGTTGGGAGCTTTGGCAGGGCGATCTGTATATTCGCCAAAATCAGCATCAAGATCAATCGTTAATTGCAACGCCTGACGATGAGGTCATGATTTATCGCTTAGCAACGACTCCGGCGCTGATACTGTCTGAACCGCTTTCTGCGGAATGGCGTGTTGGTGAGCTTTGGTAAGTAAACAAATGCACCATTCGGTCAATTTAACGCTATCATAGCTTGACTCATCTTGTTGTATTTTGCGCTTATGCAACCCTCTGATCTTATCTTTCTTGGTTTCTTTGCCTTCTGTGCAGGGCTAATCGACTCCGTTGTTGGCGGTGGCGGTCTGATTCAAATTCCCGCACTGTTTAACGCGTTGCCTAATGCGATGCCGGCAACGATTTTTGGCACCAATAAAATCGCTGCAATCTCAGGCACAATCTCTGCGGCGTGGTCTTATGTGCGCCGTGTGAAATTGCCGTGGGCATTGATTATTCCCGCAATGCTGGCGGCATTTGTGATGTCTTTCACCGGTGCCGCGATCGTATCCTTGATCCCCAAATCGATCATGCAGCCCGTGGTTTTTGTGCTGCTTATTGTGATGGCGATCTATACCTTTCATAAAAAAGAGTTCGGTTTATTACATACCCATCTTGTGGTTGGGCGACGTGAAAAACTGCTTGGGATCCTGTCAGGCGGCGCGATAGGGTTATATGATGGGGTGTTTGGTCCGGGCACGGGCAGTTTTCTCATCTTCTTGTTTATTCGTCTCTTTTCTTTTGATTTTTTACATGCATCCGCTGCATCGAAACTGGTCAATGTCGCAACTAACGCTGCGGCACTCTTGTATTTTGTGCCGACAGGGCATGTGCTGTGGCAGCTAGCGCTCATCATGGCGGTGTGTAATGTTGTAGGATCTTTGACGGGTACTCGGCTTGCTCTCAAACACGGCGCAGGTTTTGTGCGCGTACTATTTTTGATATTGTTAGTCGGACTGATTGGCAAGATGGGCTGGGGAATGCTGAGGTAAGTTTATTCTTCCTCACCCTCCCAGTATTCCATCGTCTGAGATTTATCATAACCCTCTCCTGCAAGTCTGACCTGAATTCGTCCACTGTCTGTATAGATCGTTACTTCATGGGGGTTTTTCTCACCGATAATGAGATAGCGGCATGTTGCATTACTGTGATTGAAGAGGGTATGTCCAGCTTTTTGACCTGCGGGGAAGCATACATAGCTGCCTTTGGAGAGTTCGAATATTTGCTCGCCGAGGCGCAGTGTGAGACAACCTTCCAGAATGTAAAGATGCTCTTCCTCAAGCATATGATAGTGAGCAGGACCTGAGTATTTACCGGGTTCAAGTTCTTCAAGGCATACACCGACATGTGTGCCGCCGCCAAATTTCTCCAATCGTTTGAAGCGACTTGCAAAGCGTTGACCATGTGAGAATTCCTCCCAAGGTGCTTCATCGACAGAAAAGGGTTCAAAGATGCCTTGAGCATTGATCGCAGAGTCTCTTTTTTTCATGGATACTATCTCTCATCACTTCACTCAGTTCTATAAGCTAACGTTAAAGGTCATCTTGAAAGGAAATTCCATCGCACAGGGTGATCCAGAACAAAGCGCTGGCTTATATTTTGTTTTCAATAAGACAAAGGCGATAGGATTTGCCATTTCTTGATCGGGAATTTGGTAAAACTGGATGCTTTTTCCATCCCCATTTGCATCGACACTGACCGTTGCATACAAGTCACCACGCGCCAGCACGGCATTTTGAATTCTAACGATGTCATTGAATAGAGGCTTCATGCCGTTTATTGGATAGGGCGGCTCATCAAGATCACCAAGTTTTTCATACTGACTTTTCAGTGAAGCGACTTCTGTTGGCGTAAGGTCTGCATAGCGCTTATTAAAATCAATGTCACTTGTAGCCGAGACTTTTCGGATATGTGATCCAGTCGTAGGAGACTCTTCACGCAAGGTGTATTGATCTGCAGCACTGGTCATCGTGCTGATTGAGGACATGATTAAAACCAGCAATGAAAATCTGAACATGGGTTTGAACTGTGCTTTTAACATGGCAGGGTTATCCATAGTAGGAGAGAGCCTTTTTATTCGCGTTTAAAATGAATTGTTAGGGGGAATTCCATCACGCAAGGCTTTCCGGAGCAAATCGCAGGTTTATAGTGAGTATTGACTAAAGCGGCAGCCACAGGCGCGGTCATTCGAGAATCTGGAACCTTATAAAATTTGACATGGTCACCAACGCCCTGCTCATCAACTTCTACCGTTGCATATAGAACACCTTCTGCGTAAGCAGAACGTTGAATCGTGGCCATGTCTTGCATTAGTTTTTTCATGCCGTTAACCGGGTAGGGCGGCTCATCACCCTTCGGCATATCTTTGTACTGAGATTTAATGTCCTCTATTTCAGCCGGGGATAAGTCGCTATAGCGTTTTTTTAAACTTCCGGTGCTGGTTACGGTGACATCTTTGATGATGGATCCACTCACAAGCTCATTTTCTCGTAATCGGTCTGATGCATGGCTGAGACCCGAGATAAGCAACAATAGGAGGAAAACTGAATATCGTCGGCTCACAATCAAATCCTTAAAAAAGTATCATGACGCCATAGAAAATTGACCATTTAATCCATTGAGCATTGCTCGCTGAGAGTAACCTAGTTTTTCAATAAAATTAAGGGGGGCATTAAATTTCTCGCTGAGAATGTGCCGTCAGTTTATATGCCTGGCTTCACAAAAATAAACATCCCTTTACGCTGTTTTTATATTAACGTATCGATTGATATAAAATATGGAGTTTATAATGAAAGCCGTTGGCTATAACCAATCCCTATCGATTGATCATGCTGAATCTTTACTGGATATTGATCTCCCTGAACCCATCGTTGGCGAGCATGATCTATTGGTTGAAGTTCATGCAGTATCAGTCAATCCAGTCGATACCAAAGTACGTAAAAATGCACAGCCACCCACAGGGGAGTACAAAGTACTCGGCTGGGATGCGACGGGCATCGTCAAAGCAGTGGGGGCTAAAGTCACGTTATTTAAGCCCAATGATCACGTGTGGTATGCGGGTTCAATTGCACGTGCAGGGAGCAATAGTGAGCGGCATGTGGTTGATGAGCGCATTGTAGGGCATTTGCCCAAGAGTCTGGATTTTGCATCTGCAGCGGCTTTGCCATTGACCAGTATCACGGCATGGGAGTTGCTGTTTGAGCGTTTACAGGTCAAGGAAGGAGCGGATGATTTAGGCCAGACACTCTTAATCATTGGTGCGGCGGGTGGTGTGGGTTCGATTTTGACGCAGCTTGCGCGAAAGCTGACAGGGCTCACCGTGATTGGCACCGCGTCACGACCAGAGACGGTTGAGTGGGTTAAGCGTTTAGGTGCGCATCACGTGATTGATCATAGTAAACCTCTGTTTGAAGAGTTACAGCGCATCGGTATACCAGAAGTGACTTTTGTGGCGAGCCTGACCCAGACGGACCAGCACTATGCGCAAATCGTTGCTGCATTGGCACCACAAGGGCGTCTGGCATTGATTGATGATCCCGCCAAACCTTTAGACATCATACAATTGAAAAGAAAGTCGATTTCACTGCATTGGGAGTTGATGTTTACTCGCGCGATATTTAATACCCCGGACCTTATCGAGCAGCATCATTTGCTTAACCGCGTCTCTGATCTGATTGATCAAGGAATTCTCAAAACCACTCTTGGTGAGAATTTTGGCAAGATTAACGCCACAAACTTGCGCCGTGCCCATGCTTTTATTGAAAGTGGGCAGGCAAAAGGTAAAATTGTGCTGGAAGGTTTTTGATCTCGCTTGATGACTTAGGCTAACTTGAGCTTTGAGGGTCTGTTCGATTGTTGATGGTCATGGATGAGATATCATTAGCCGGACCTGCAAGCGCAGATTGGTAGGTTAACGCACCGTTCGAGCCGATTGAGTAGAGGGATATATTGGTTGAATTGGTCGTGGTGACATAGACGTATGTATTGGTCGGATCAACGGCAATGGTATATGGCGCAGTACCTGTGGCGAGGGCAACAGGCGTTGAAATTTCTGTTAATCCACCATCGGACGCAATGCTGTATCCATGTATGCCTGAAGTGGCTGCGACATAGGCGTATTGCCCATTCGGACTGATGGTCATGCTATATGCGCCTTCAGCAGAGGCTGCTGAGACCGATGTTGATGCAAGAGACAGCGCGCCATCGGTATTGCTGATCGTATAGGTTGAAATCAGGGTATTTCCCGTTATGACATAGACATTTTGCTGAGTCGGGCTCGCGATGATCGCATTCGGAATGGCATTGGACAGACTCAACGTTGTTTTGAGGGTGAGTGCCCCACTGCTATCTATGCTGTATGCGGTGATGGCGTTGTTATTCGTACTGGTATTAGCGACGTAGACATACTGACCGGTTGAGTCCATGGTCAGTGCAATGGGGCTAAAGCCGCTGGGTGAGTTCAAGGTTGTTGCGGGTGATGTAGAGAGCGCACCCGTACTATTAATCGTATAAGTACTGACAGCACCAGTGGTCTTATTGGCAAGCAATAAGTATTTTCCTGCTACGTCTGTGGCAAGGGAGAAACCCGTGCCAGAAGCAGGAAGGGCGATTGTCGATAAGAGGCTGAGCGTACTCTCATCACTGGTATTGCTGCTGCTCACGGTACTGCTGCTGCTCACGGTACTGCTGGTATCAGTGCTACTGCCTATGCCAGTCGTACTTTTCTGCTGGATACTGTAGTCATAGAGACTGTTATTGGCAGGACTCACAACGTAGGCATGACCGATGTTGGTTGTTTGCGTACAGCCGTTGAGTAAAAGCGGAATGGATAACGACATGACTAACGCTAGTTTTTTCATTCGACTTGTTCCTCATACACAGCGTGTTTTGACCATTATATAAGCGCAATCATAAATGGGTTTGGTGTACTGATTTTGAGAATCATGTGGTTGGATAGTAAATTTTTTTGCAATGATCGTGTCGGGGTTGAGCGGACGGCATGAGGAGCCCTGCATTATCCAGCCATTAAAAAAACCTCGCATGAGCGAGGTTTTTAAATCACACAGATAGATTAGTACAGAACGCGAACGCGCATCGTACCTTCAACACTTTGCAGTTTTTCAAATGCACGTGCAGAGTCATCATCATCCACATCCATGACCAAGTAACCGATGTCACCTTTGGTCATCAGGCTTTGTGCTGAGATGTTGATGTTATTCTGCGCAAACAAAGTATTTACCGCAGACAAGACGCCAGGGACGTTTTTGTGGATGTGTAGCAGACGATGGGTACCTTCTTGCTTCGGAATCGAGACTTCTGGGAAGTTGACCGATGTGATCGTGGCACCACTGTCTGAGTAGCGTACAAATTTATCAGCGACTTCTAAACCGATGTTGGCCTGCGCTTCGAGGGTCGAACCCCCGATATGCGGGGTCAAAATCACGTTATCGTATTTACGCAGCGGTGACAGAAACTCTTCGTCGTTGGCTTTAGGCTCTTTGGGGAACACGTCAATCGCAGCACCACCCAGTTGACCACTTTCGATTGCCGCTGCCAAATCGTCAATCACCACACAAGTGCCGCGTGCAGCATTGATGAAGATCGCGCCTTTTTTCATTTTGGCAAATTGTTCTGCGGCCATCATGTTGTTGGTCGAAGGCAATTGGGGTACGTGTAGCGAAACCACATCGGCAGTGGATAACAACTCATCCATGCTGCCAACTTGACGAGCATTACCGAGTGGTAACTTGGTGACCACGTCGAAGTAAATCACTTTCATGCCCAGTGATTCAGCCAGAACTGACAATTGTGATCCAATTGAGCCGTAACCGACCAAGCCTAAAGTCTTGCCGCGCGCTTCGTATGAACCTTCAGCAGATTTTGACCAGCCACCGCGATGCACCAGTGCATTTTTCTCTGGAATGCCGCGCAGTAACAGAATCAATTGACCCAGCACCAGCTCAGCGACTGAACGGGTATTGGAGTATGGGGCGTTAAACACAGGCACACCACGTGCGAGTGCTGCGTCCAAATCGACTTGGTTGGTGCCGATACAGAAACAACCGATGGAGGACAATTTATTAGCAGCATCAAGGACTTTTGCCGTCACGTTGGTGCGAGAGCGAATACCCAAGAAATGCACATCTTTGATCGCTTCAATCAGCGCATCTTCATCCAGTGCGGTTTTACGATAGTCAATGTTGGTGTAGCCATTTGCATGGAGTTCATCGAGGGCGGTCTGGTGAACGCCTTCAAGAAGCAAGAAACGGATTTTATCTTTTTCCAAAGAAAACTGCTGACTCATGATGTGCTCTCAAAATTAACGCAATTGGTGCTTCGCCACAAAATAGGCGGCTATGGTAACATATTACAATCTTCGATTGCTTGACCCTCCTTATAGGTTTTCATACATGAATGCGCCACAAAACAGCTTAATAACCCCGATTTTACCGCCTGAGTTGATTGCCCGTTTACAGCAAGCTGTGGGCGAGGCGCGTGTACACCTTGATAGTGATACGTTGAAAACTTGGGGGAAGGATTGGACGAAGCATTTTGAACCGAATCCATCAGTCGTGGTCTTCCCTGCCAATACCCTTGAAGTTCAGGCAGTGGTACAACTTGCCAATGAATTTGGCGTAGCTATCACACCGAGTGGCGGTCGTACAGGCTTGTCGGCGGGTGCCGTTGCGGCGAATGGCGAGATCGTTGTCAGTTTAGATCGCATGAATAAGGTGATTGATTTCTTGCCAGCGGATCGCATGGTACGTATTCAGGCGGGGGTCGTGACTGAGCAGTTACAGCAATTTGCAGAAGAGCAAGGTTTGTATTATCCGGTTGATTTTGCCTCAGCGGGTTCAAGTCAGATCGGTGGTAACATCGGCACTAACGCCGGTGGGATTAAAGTTATCAAATACGGCATGACCCGTCAGTGGGTACTCGGTATGACGGTCGTGACCGGTAAGGGCGATATCCTGCGTCTGAATAAAGGCATGATTAAAAACGCGACGGGTTATGATCTGCGTCATCTGATGATCGGTGCGGAAGGTACGCTAGGTATCGTTTGTGAAGTAGATATCAAGCTTGAACGCCAACCGCAAGATCTACGCGTCTTAGTTCTCGGTGTCCCTGAGTTTGCGGCAGTGATGCATATCTTGCAGGCTTTCCAAAACCGTTTGGATTTGACCGCATTTGAATTCTTTAATGAACTCGCGATTCAAAAAGTCATTGCCCATACTGGGATTCCGCGCCCTTTCGAGTCGCCTTGTCCATTTTACGTCTTGCTTGAGTTTGAGGGTAAGTTTGAAGCAGTCGTTGATGATGCGATGCAGACCTTTGAGCATTGTATGGAGCAGGGCTGGGTGATTGATGGCGTGATGAGCCAGAATCAAACTCAGGCAGCGACGCTGTGGCGTTTGCGCGAAGACATCAGTGAAACAATTGCGCCATTTACCCCATATAAGAATGATATTTCAGTTCTCATCACCCATGTCCCTGCGTTTATCGCGGATATTGACGCGATCGTGACCCAGTTTTACCCAGACTTTGAGATTTGCTGGTTTGGTCATATTGGGGATGGCAATTTGCATTTAAATATCTTAAAGCCAGCGGATTTAAGCAAAGATGAATTCTTTGAAAAATGCAAAGTTGTGAATAAGCATGTCTTTGAAACCGTGCAAAAGTATGACGGTTCGATCTCTGCGGAGCATGGTGTCGGTATGACCAAGAAGGACTATCTGCATTACACGCGTAGTGAAGTTGAAATTGAGTATCTGCGTGAAATCAAAAAAGTCTTCGATCCGAAAGGGATTATGAATCCTGGTAAGATTTTTTAAATTAGTTAAGCCACTGAATCTTAGGTCACTGAAATGAAACCCACCAAAATCGTTTGTGTCGGCCGCAACTATGCGGATCATGCCAAAGAACTCGGCAATGTTGTCCCAAATCCTTTATCAGAGCCGCCAATTCTCTTCATTAAACCGCCAAGCAGCTTAATCGGTTTGGATGAAGGCATTACTTGGAAAGACGGACTCGGTGAGTGCCACTTTGAATGTGAACTCTCGATTCAAATCGGACAGACGCTAAAGGATGCCGATGAAGCACAAGCCCGTGCCGCAATCTCTGGGGTCACTCTAGGCTTGGATCTCACCTTGCGTGATCTACAAAATAGCCTCAAGAAACAAGGCTACCCGTGGGAGCGTGCCAAAGCTTTTGATGGTTCCTGTGTGCTGGGGGATTGGTTGGCACCTGATTTCGTGACGGATTATAAAAATGCGCGCTACACCTTCAACGTGAACGGTGAGACACGCCAAGTGGGTGAGACCTCAAATATGCTGTTTGATGTGATTGGACTGATTGCCCATATCAGCCATACCTTCACTTTAGAGAAAGGCGACGTGGTCATGACGGGTACGCCTGCTGGCGTGGCTGCACTGCACGCGGGTGATCAGCTAGAAATGACCATGGACACCCAACTGGGTGCGGTTAGCTGGAAGACGTTTGTACGCTAGTTGGAGCGATATTCGGGGCCTTTGCTGCACTCACTGCATCATAGACACTGCGTGGGTCGTAGCAAGATGCCGGGATCTCTGGGAAATCAACACGACCTAAAATGTCACGCAGTGGATCTTTGACGCGTGCGAGTAAGAGTTTGATATTTTGTTTCTGCATGGCTACTGCAAAGTCGTGCAGTGCTTCTAGACTCGTACTGTCCAAATTGGGCGATTCTTCAAAACTAATAATCACGATTTGAGTGGCGGGTAGGCCAATTAGTTGATTATGAATCATGCCAAAAATACGCTCCGCATTGGCAAAGAATAGTGACGATTCTGGACGTGCGATGAGTATGCTGGGCAATACTTTCGCATCAGGATGACGTTTGATATCGACATAGTCCCGACTATCGCCCAACTCGCCAAGCCACGCCACGCGTGACTCTGATAAGTTGCGCAGCATCATGATGAGACTTACGCCTATCGCGGCGAGTAGGCCATCCAAAACCCCAAGTACCAAGACCGCAACCAGCGCGGAAATGACAATGATGCGATCTCGATGCCAGAGGAAATACGGGCGAAAAGTCTGCCATTTGATGTTATGGCTGACGGCATGAATCACAATCGCGGCAAGGACGGGCTCAGGGGTATGCTCAATCCACGGCAAGAGAGTCAGCACAAGTATCAATATAACAATCGCCGCAATCCACCCCGACCAGCGACTCTGCGCACCAGCTGACTCATTGGCCGATGTGGCTGAATACCCTGCACCGACGGGCATACCCTGAAATAAACCTGAAGCTATGTTGGCCACGCCAAACGCCATCAGATCTCGATTCGGTTTTGAAGGATCACCATGTAGAACGGCAAAGGTGCGGATTGCGCCGTAGGACTCGGCATATAAAATCATGACCATTGCTACGGCGAGCTCCCCGAGGCGGAGCCACTGTGCACGGCTCAAGTCTGGAATCGTCGGCATGCTGATACTCAGATTAATCGTACCTACCGCTGCAACACCATGTGCCCCAGCATAGCCTGAGACATCCAAGGCGATTCCTGCGGTAATCACGAGAAGCGCCCCAGGAACCGCGCGCCATTTTACCAAAATTTTCAGAAGGATGAGTGCTATGGCTGCAATCCATAAACCTGTCATATTCCAGTGGGAAAATCCCATGATCAAATCATTCACATAGCGGAAAATATCGGAATGTGTCGGATGGACAGCAACGACATTAGGGAACTGTTTAATCACAATCGTGACTGCCAGACCCACCGCAAAACCGCGCAGCACAGGCTTGGCAATGAAATTTGAAGCCTCGCCAAGTTTGGCGATCGATGCCAATACAAAAAAGATCCCCGTTAGCATCACGAGCCCACTGGCGAGCAATAGCCGGAGTGATAAATCAGGACCGGCCAGTGAGACGACCGCTGCAACGAGCACGGCCGCTGAGGATGACGTGGCTGAGACGATGGCAAAACGACTGCTGCCAATCAATCCATAACAGAGCAGCCCGATCAACAGTGCAATCACACCTGCTTGCGGCGGCATACCTGCAATTCCCGAATAGGCCACGGCTTCAGGGAGGAGTAATCCTGCGATAGAAAGGCCAGCCACCAGGTCGGCAAGACGGGGTGTTCGTTCTGTCGTGATTGGATTGAGCGTGCCCATGATGTGTATTGATCATCCATTGATGGGTTAAGTTTTTATGGTATCAGCGTATAAATGAAAACGCCGACAATCATGTCGGCGTTTTCTAAAGTTATTTTACAGCTTCATCAAATGATTAGATTAAGAGCAGGCTTTATTGTGGTCAGCACGTGCCCCGGCCGCTTTAGCCGCTGCTTCAGTCACATATTGACCTTGTTTGGTTTTGCCATACCAGCGTGAACCTTCACAGTGATAGACGTTTGAATCGGTATTAAGCCAAACTTGTCCAGCGCCTCCACCTGCTGCAACAGCCGCTGGGGCTACAGGGGGAGCTGCTTCTTTAGGCGCAGATGCAGCGATTGCAGGTGTTGCTGGGGTCGGCGCAGGCGCTGCAGCAGGTTCTGCTGGTTTCTTACCAAAGATTGAGAAACCTTTCTTCTCTGGTGCTGGTGCAACTGGCGTTGCTGGAGCAGCGGTTGGTGCAGCAGCAGTTGTGGTTACAGCGGCAGTTGCACCTGTTGCTGCGTACCAATCTTTAACGCCTTTGTGTCCACGACACGCTCCTTTTTTGTTCGCGCCGGTATAGTACGTGCCGTCATTACACAGACCGGTTGCACCTGCAGGGGCAGGTCCTGTTGCTGCAACTGGTGGTGCAGCGGTGGTTGTCGAGGTTTTTTTCGGCGTCTTTACTGGTGCAGCTGTGCTGGTGACTGGAGCTGCTGTTGTGGTTGAACCATACCAGTCTTTAACACCTTTATGACCACGGCATGCGCCTTTTTTGTTGGCGCCAGTATAGTAAGACCCATCATTACACAGTCCCGTTGATCCAGCGGGTGCTGTGGCAGGTGCAGCGGCGACATCCGCTGCGTGAACACCGGTAGTCATGAGGCCAAGCATGAGTATTGCAGATGCGAATAATGCTTTCATATGAGTTCTCGCTTTGAGTCAAATTAGTGATCTAAAAATTAAGCAGAGTTAAGAGTTAGCATTGTTGGAAGACGAAAGCATTTTTCGTGCTGGGTCATCATGACCGTCTCGAGATCCTAGGACGATAATAGCTTGATGTGCTTTATTTTTGTTTATGATTTACAAATAATAATGTTTGATAAATGTTCGAATTGTGACGACTTCGATTATGTCCGATACCAGCGTTCGATCCCCGCCTGATGCAAACTCATCCGAGATAATTCATCAGGCACCCAATGACCATAGTCTGCGGTGGCTCGCATCAGGAAATCTAAAATCGTCCAATGCTGGCGTAGTACACGGCGCAGACGATGGGGCAGCATGGGGTGAAATAAACCAAAGCGTTGGAAGAATTGACGCGGATTTTTACGCAACCAGAGCCACGAACCCATCTCTAAGGTGTAGGGAAGGAGTAGTGAGCCGCCATCGGCATTGGCTTTGTCGTACAAATAGTCCCACAAATCACCATGGGTTGTGTAGTGGATACTTTGCGGTTCAATTTTATAAAAATCATGCAGTGGATAGTTTTGATTAAACAAATCACAGAGTGCAACGGCTTCGGCCAAATGCGGCGGCGGCATACGGTGTGCGGCATAGGGGAACCATAAGCGATCATTGGCACCGAAACCAGAGTGCAAATCCATGGCCATCATAAAGCTGGCTTTTTGATGAGCTTGCATGACGCTGTCGATAAGGGCTTGGCTTTCAGGTGCCAATGTACGACCGCGGTACCAAGGGAGGAAACGACTGACTTTTTGTCCAGCCAAAGGCCAGACATAAGGCTCTTGCGCATCGATTGGCGCATTACGCATCAGGTCGATGCCTTTCGAGGTGGCTCTGGTGCCTTGCTGTAATCCCGTGACATTGATCAAAGGAATACTGACGATCCGCATTTTTTTCAGCCGGTTTTGCAACGAAGTATCCCAAGCAAGGCAGCTTAAGGTGTGTTCAAGCCAAGCCAGTAGGACTTGTGAGCCTATGCGTTCATTGCCATGAATACCCGCATAGAGCCCAAGCGTGGGCACGGTCTCATCCTCAGCACCGATGCTAATTTCCCATATCGGTAGTCCATCGACTTCGGTGAGTACACGTGAGCGGACATGTGGATGCGCACGAATCACATCCAGCTGGGAAAGTTCTGCAATTTCAAACATGCGTATGATCTTCCGTGCAATAGTCCAGCGCAATAACGCTCAAAAAGAAAAGGTCATGACAACAGTAAACTTCAATATGACACTATACGATGACAAGATCATGAATGCGTTCAAAAAGAGCTAAAAAGGACTGAGTTAAACGATTAACGCAGTCCTTTTTTATGAATAACTGGTCGGTACTGGGTACGCCGCTATGGATCCTTAGCTGAGACGTCGCCCAAATAATCCCAATGCTTCAACCGGACCAAATCGATAAGCCGTATTGCAAAATTGGCAATCCATTTCAATTTCATCATCAGCCGCCAATATTTCTTCTACAGCAGTCTGTCCGACTTGGATGAGTGCCTCCATACATCGTTCCCGTGAGCAAGTACAACCAAATTTAAGGGCTTCGGGTTCTGGTAAGCGCACATCTTCTTCATGATAGAGGCGATGCAAAATTTCATGCGCTGGTAGTTCAATCAGCTCTTGGGCCGTCATGGTTTGAGTCAGGATAGTGAGGCGGGGCCATAGATCATCATCGACATGTGATTGCTCATCATCTGAATTACGCGGTAGCAACTGGATCAAGAGTCCCGCAGCATGTCTGCCATCGCAGGCCAGTGCAATCTTGGTGGGCACCTGAGCAGACAGGTCATAGTATTGGGCGAGACAATCCGCGATGGTATGTTCTTCGAGTGGCACGATGCCTTGATAGCGTTCGCCATTTTTAGGTTCGATATTGATAAACAACACCGCATCGGTCAGTGCCGCAAGGGCATCAGCGCTGGTTTTGATATGATTTAAATCGGCTTCCTGATCCCATTCTGCGAGTCCGCGTAACTCTCCCAAATCGGTACACTCCGCCATGACCCATTTCAGTGCGCCGCTACCTTGGGCTTGCAGGCTTAAACGACCACTGAACTTCAATGTGGTCGCAAGGAGTGCCGCCGCCGCCAACATCTCACCCAGCATCAGTGCGATCGCTTGAGGATATGGACGTTGCTGCAAAATCGTTTCAAGAGTGCTATGAATATGCACAATATCCCCGCGCACAGGGCTATGGTCAATATAAAAACGTTGGCGATGGTCGGTAGGCACTGTCATGGCTTTCTCTAAAAATAACTTGGTTAAGCGATATAAATGGAGATGGAACTTGTGATTATCAAGATCCATCCGGCATTGTTATGACTGATCGTTATGATTCATTCCCTGACTCATTGCCTTGTTCTTTCACGAATTCACGACGTGTGATACTGATTCGATCCGTACGTTCGTGGTGATATGCGGCATTGTTTTTTCGTGCTTCTCGAGAGTCACTGTCAAATAGTCCCTCAAGTTCAACCATCGCAGCACGCGCTGATTCAATGATTTTACTTTCATCGTTATAGACCGCTTGTTGTCGTTCCAAAAGCTCTTCGTCATAATCTCTGAAGATCTCGATACTCTCCGCAGCTTCTTGCTCATCAAATCCCAGTGCGATGAGCGAGGCATGCGCAATGCCGAGTGACGATAGATAGGTCTCACGCCAGATCAGCTCAACGCCGGCTTCACGCAAGCGATAGTAGTGGGTCCGATCGCGGGCGCGGGCGATGATTTTGACATCTGGATAGGTTCGGCTGATATATTTTGCGGTGACGATCGACTCTTCGACATTATCCAGTGCCAAGATAAACAGTTTGGCATGGCCGATCCCCGCCGCGCGAAGAATCTCAGGGTTATTGGGGTTGCCATAATAAACCGAGTTACCAAATTTACGCACGAAGTCGACTTGGCGTGCATCACTTTCGACCGCTGTAAATTCGATCTTGTGCATGCGCAAAATTCGACCCACGATCTGACCAATTCGGCCAAAGCCCGCGATAATTACCTGATGCTCATTACTCGGAATCTCATCATATTCGCGACCCGGCTGGGCTTTGGCAAATTTAGGTTCCATGAATTTTTCGAGCAATAAGAACGCCAGTGGCGTGAGTGCCATTGACAGTGTCACGATGAGAATCAATGGCTCAGCAATGGCTGGTGGCAATACTTTTTGGGAAACTGCGGTATTGAAGACCACGAAAGCAAACTCTCCTCCCTGCGCGAGTGCCACGCCTAGGCGGATACTGGTTGCGACACGATTGCCCATCATCCGTGCGATCGATACCAGCGTGGCAAACTTAAACAGCATGAGGCCCAGTGCACCCCCGATAATCAGTACAGGTTCAGCGACAATCAGATTGAGGTTGGTACTCATGCCCACCGCCATAAAGAATAGCCCAAGCAGTAAGCCTTTAAAGGGCAAAATACTGGCTTCAATTTCATGGCGGTATTCTGAGTCAGCCAGCAGCACACCCGTGAGAAACGCACCCAAGGCCATGCTGATATTCAACTGGTCCATAAGCAAGGCGACACCTAGAATAAAGAACAATGCAACTGCAGTGAGCAATTCATTAGCGCCGCTGCTGACAATGAGGCGGAAAAGTGGGCGAACAATAAAGCGACTAGCAAGCACCAGCCCGACAAAGACACCGATGACTTTTGCAAAGTAAATGAGATTAAATCCTTCACCATCGTCATGCAGTCCAGTACTGCTGAGTAAGGGCAGTATGGCGAGGAGGGGAATGACCGCAATATCTTGGAAAAGTAAAATCGCAAATGCATCGCGTCCATGTGCGCTCGCCAGTTGGTGCTTTTCACTCAACAGTTGTAAAACGAACGCAGTCGAAGAGAGTGCGAAACCAAAGCCGATAATAAAGCTGGTACTGAGCTGACTTTTTAAGCTGATCCCAAATACGCCGGACCCTTGGCCCCCAAAAATCAGCCAAACGACCAGCATCAAAATAGCACCCGTCACAAAAACCTGTAAGCCGCCCAGCACAAAAATCGGTTTACGCAAGGCCCACAGTCGCGAAGGTTGTAATTCAAGACCAATCAAGAACAGCAGCATCACCACGCCGTATTCAGCAAAATGCATCACTGCTTCGGTGTTCCCCGCAACATTAAATCCACTGGGTCCAAGCACCACGCCGGTGAGCAAATAACCTAAAACTGTGGCGAGTCCAAAACGTCGGCCAAGTGGAACCAGTAAAATGGCGGCTCCCAAGAAAATGGTGGCTTGCACTAAAAGTGACATGAATGAACGACTCCAGAAAATCTAACGCAAGTAAATGTATTTATTAATTCTCTTCAATCATATCAAGGGTCATGACTACAGATCATGACGAAATGGAAAAATACTACAAAAATAATAGGGTGAGCGGTCTATATTGAACTGCAAGGCCGTCGGAGACATACATTACTGCAGTCCATTTTTCTATAATATTCAAATCATGCTATATTTTCGTCATCATCGAGATTTACGCATAAAGACAACAGTGGATTATGGAAGATGAGGCTGTGATATTTCACGTCGATTTTTTAGAGAGAATCACCCATTAATTGAGTCTATTTATCAAGAGCTCCCGTTGCATATGAACGCATCAATATCCACGAGTGCAGTCGTCCATTCAAAATTTTTGATGTGGATTGCGTTGATTGTCATTCTGTTGCTGGGCGTCAGTTACTTGGCCTTTAAGGCCAATAAACTGCATGCGAGCAATAATTTAACGCAAGATATGACCGCGCCAGCCGTGATTGATACTACGTCAACCGCGTCGCCCACAGAACAGATATTATCGACGTTACCGCAGTTGAATGTTCTTGTTCCAGTGCTTTATAGCACGCAGATGATTTTGCCCGAAAATGCAGTTCAAGATGGAAGTGCCCTATGGCAGCCCAATCAACAGCAGTTGACCATTGTGCAAGGGACCGTGCTTGCTGGCGTCGATCTCAATGAGTTGACCCGTCAGAATCTTAATTTTGCTTCTCCAGCAAGTTTACAACTTCCTCTTGCTCAAATCCTCGCGGTCCACCTTGATGATGTGTCGACCTATGATATTCAAACCGGACAGAAATCAACGGTACAATTAGGGGTGTCGATGACGGAATCTCAGCTTGAAGATGTGCGCAGACAGATGAAACGAAATGCCTGTATGGCCGGCATTTTGCAAACTGCCAGTGACAGTACTCGAAAGCATGTTGATGTCTTATTGAAATCCATGAAATTAGCAATGACCACGAAAGTGACCAATCCCCTGCCTTGTGAAGTGTTGTAGGGGTTGCGCGTTTTATGACAATTCCATTGGATCCACATCTAAAGATGCGCGAACCCCACGCCGCTCGGGAAGATGGAGCATCGCAGGCCACCAAGGTTCAATTAACTGATGCAGTCGTTTGCGCTGGGAAGATTGAATCAACACATGGCCCCGAAAAACCCCTGCACGCTTTTCCATCGGCGCAGGAATAGGACCCCAGATTTCAAGTCCGCTTTGATCTTGCTGATGGGTGATGACTTGCCCTAATTCAAGTTGGTGCTCTGCTATACGCAGATTCAGTGCGAGTATTGCCGCTTTAAGAAATGCTTCAGTTTTATCAGCACTGGCCGATTCTGCGCGTAACAAAATAGCGTGACGATAGGGAGGGAGTCGGGCACTGCGTCGCTCTTGCAGCATTTCGTTTGCAAATTGCTCATAACCGTGCCGAATCAACGTCAGCAGTAGGGGGTTTTCAGGGTAACGTGTTTGAATGAGCACTTGTCCGGCTTTAGCACCGCGTCCCGCACGCCCTGCAACTTGTAGGATGAGCTGTGCCATACGTTCGGGTGCGCGAAAATCCACACTGAGGAAACCACCATCGACATCCACAATAGCAACGAGTGTCACATTTGGGAAATGGTGCCCTTTGGCCAGCATTTGTGTCCCGAGCAAAATAGCTGAGCCCGCTTGATTTGCACGTTGATAAATTTTTTCCCAACTGCCAACACGGCTGGTGGTATCGCGATCCACACGAATAATCGGATGCTCGGGAAAGTGTGCAACCAACGTTTCTTCGAGACGGGCAGTTCCCGCACCTGTCGGAATTAAATTGACAGATTTACAGGCTGGGCATTCTGTGGGTAGGCGACTTTGATAGTTACAGTGATGACAGTGTAGGTGCTGTCTTGGTGTGTAATGTACAGTGAGGTGTGCGTCACAGCGCGGACAATCCGCTTGCCAGCCACATGCATCACAGAGTAAAACGGGCGCAAAGCCACGTCGATTGAGGAAAACCAGAACTTGCTCTTCTGCTTTGAGTCTGCTCTCAATGGCATCCAATAACGGCTGGCTTAGGCCATTTTCTCTCTTTTTGTTGCGGAGATCGATGAGATTGATGCGTGCAAACTCGGCAGATCCCGCGCGCTCATGTAGGTGCAGATGAAGCAGTTTTTTTTCAGCGGCCAAATGTAAACTTTCAAGCGATGGGGTCGCTGATCCCAGTAAGACCGGACATTGCTGGTCAAAGCCTCGTTTGAGGGCTACATCACGTGCATGATAGCGAAATGTATCTTGCTGCTTATAAGAGAGATCATGCTCTTCGTCAATGACGATGAGTCCTAAATGAGGCATCGGCGTGAACACTGCGGAACGAGTGCCAATCACAATATTGGCATGACCCGTATAGGCTGCCTGCCAAGCCTGTAAGCGTGCAACATCGGTCATGTTTGAGTGCAGCATCACAATTTCTGCATGGAAGCGTGCTTTAAACCGGTTAATGGTTTGCGGCGTTAATCCAATCTCAGGGACTAGGACTAGAACTTGTTTGCCCGCCTCTAGGACAGGTTGCATCGCTTGCAGATAAACCTCGGTTTTACCACTACCAGTGAGGCCATTCAGCAATATTCCTTGAAATTGACCTAAAACGGCGTGAACTTGGTCAATCGCACTTTGTTGTTCTAAATTAGGTGTGAGTGGCATGTGTGCCAAACTGACGGGGTGCTGATGAAGCGCGCGGGGCTGCATAAAGGACTCGACCAAGCCGCGCTTTTCAAGCAATAGTAGCGCTGATCGCTCAACACCCATGAGAGTCAGAATACTCTCTGGTGCACCGCGCTGATCATGCAAGTTTAAAATGTCGAAGGTTCTACGCTGCTTAGGGGAGCGAGAGAGTGATGCAATATCGCCCTCAAGCGTCACACGCCAATAACGCGTCAGTAAGTCTAAATGGCGCCCTTGGCGGAGGAGTGCAGGTAGTGCGGCATTCAAAACCTCGCCTAGGGGGTAGTGATAATAACGAGCCGCCCACATCAGAAGATTCATGGTGTCAGCGGAGAGAATGGGTAAAAACTCCAAAATCTCAAGTATGGGTTTTAAAGGGTACTGAAGGGGGATTGTGGACTCTTTCGGTGCAAGTGATGTACTCATCACAATACCAATGAGCTCTCGAGAGCCAAAAGGCACACGTACACGACAACCCATCGTTGGCAATTGCGCATCGCTGGGTAATATATAGTCAAATAGTTCAAAGAGTGGCACAGGTACGGCAACCTGCACCAAAAAAGTGCTCATCATTGGTGCTGTAATTCTAGACGTGTGGGTGGATCGTTAAATTTAGTCTGCAAGTTCCAGAATACCATCCATTTCGACGAGTGCACCGCGTGGCAAACTGGCAACGCCTAGAGCTGCACGGGCTGGATAGGGTTCGCTGAAATATTCCCCCATGATTTGATTGACCAGCTGGAAGTTGGCCAGGTCAATTAAAAAAATATTGATCTTGGCGATATCAGCCAGTGAGCCACCGGCAGCTTCTGATACGGCTTGAACATTATCAAAGACACGACGAATTTGAGCTTCGATGCCCTCAACGAGTTGCATGCTCTCTGGGTCTAAACCAATTTGGCCTGACAAATAGACGGTATTTCCCGTTTGAATGGCTTGAGAGTACGTTCCAATTGCAGCAGGGGCAAGAGAAGTGTGGATAACTCGGCGCATAGTCATTAGTCCTGATCAAAAAAACTTAAGTGAGAGCAAATAAATAATTCATCCGAATCATACAGCATCGGACGATAAACCGATGCTTGCTAAGGTGATGAAAATTGAATGATTCGTATTAGAAACGCTACAGATGTTGGAGAGCTGATTGTCTTAGTTCTGTTATGCTGAAAAAGGCACTATCGTAAAAAATAGAATAATTTTATATAAAAAACTTTATTTAATAGTATCTTAGTCGTATTGGTTGATTTTTGTCATAGCGGTGCGTGGGGTTGCTTAATGTGATGTGAGCAATTATAGTCAGTTCATAAGTACTTACACCACGGCACGGCGATCGCATTGCAATCGACTAAAAATGATTATTTTTTGGGAAATAATCAGAAGTTGCTAGATGGGTAAGGTGCATTTTTTCTTTAGTAGAATGACTTCTTTCTAGTTTCTTTATTTCGATTACATGTTGTGTCTAGCATGTTTTTTGCTTGCTTGTGTGTTCGTGCTCAAGCAGGCGAATTAATCTGGTTATTAAATAGGTGGGTTACATCAATGATTCTTGTTCCTGTGATTATGTCTGGTGGTGCGGGTACTCGCTTATGGCCAGTATCTCGTGAAGGTTATCCAAAGCCGTTTATGAAGCTATCTGACGGACAAAGTCTGTTGATGAAAACCTATCAACGTGCAACTTCAGTCATGAGTACAGATTATCTGGTAACAGTCACTAATCGTGACTATTTTTTTGAAAGTAAAGATAATATTGTTCAATTTAACGCAAAGGTTCAATCGACTTTTTTGCTTGAACCCTTCGGTCGTACTACTGCACCTGCAATTGCATTGGCTGCACTTGATATTCTTGAGAAACCAGGTTCTGAAGCGATCTTATTGGTGATGTCTGCGGATCACTTAATCAAAGATGG
>CAYJTU010000010.1:0-38027 GCA_964373105.1 uncultured Moraxellaceae bacterium
GCCAGATGATTTTCTTTCCCCAGATACCATGACCGACAACTATGTCCATTGGTTCCGTAACTCTGCGCCGTATATCAACGCGCATCGAGGGAAAACCTTCGTTCTGATGTTTGGCGGTGAAGCGGTGAATCATGACAATTTCCGTAATATTATTCATGACATCGCGCTGCTGCACTCGCTCGGCATCCAGTTGATCTTGGTGCATGGCGCACGTCCACAAATCGACGAAAATCTGATTGAATACGGCTTAGAGACGCCTTTTCACAACGATCTGCGTGTTACCACTCGCGAAGCGCTGCGCTGTGTCCTTGATGCGGTCGGTTCTATTCGTTTGGAAATCGAAGCTCTACTCTCAATGGGTTTGGCGAATTCACCCATGTACGGCGCGCGAATTGACGCCGTATCAGGCAACTTCGTCACTGCAAGACCGCATGGTGTACATGATGGTGTCGATTTTAAATTGACCGGTGAAGTGCGTTCGGTGGATACCGAAGCATTGCAAAAGAGCTTGGCAAATCGCAACATCATTGTGCTTGGGCCGACAGGCTATTCAACTACGGGCGAAGTGTTTAACTTACTCGCGGAAGAAGTGGCTGTGCAGACCGCCATTACCATTCAAGCGGATAAACTGATTTTCCTCGGTGAACATGAAGGGATTTCAGGCACGGATAACCGCTTGCTACGTCAACTGATCCCGAATGAAGTGGATCAATTCCTGCGTAATAAAAAACTCGATAGCGAAATCCTTCGTCATATGCAAGGTTCTGCAGAAGCTTGTCGGGGTGGTGTACGCCGTGTGCATATTATTTCTTACGCGCGTGATGGCGCGTTATTGCAAGAGCTGTTTACCCGTGACGGCACGGGAACGATGGTCACCAATGATCCGTATGAAGAAATTCGTACGGCGGACATCGATGACGTCGTCGGTCTGATTGAGCTGCTGCGTCCACTGGAAGAAGAAGGGATTTTGGTGCGCCGTTCACGTGAGCGACTAGAGACTGAAATCGCCCAGTTTGCTGTGATTGAACGTGACGGCATGATCGTCGGCTGTGCTGCACTGTATCCGATTCCTGCCCAGCCCAATGAACCGCCAGCGGCTGAGATCGCCTGTGTGGCGATCCATCCCAGCTATCGTAAATCGAGCCGTGGTGCCGAGCTTCTGGATTATCTAGAGGCGAAAGCCCTTAATAAAGGCATCAAAAACCTCTATGTCTTAACCACGCGTACTGCGCTTTGGTTTATTGAACAGGGCTTTGAGCCAACCGAAGTGGATGATATGCCTGAAGCACGCCAAGCGATGTATAACTACCAGCGCAATTCCAAGGTGTTTGTAAAGCGTCTGGGGTGAAAGCCAAAAAAAAGCGACTTGAAGAAGTCGCTTTTTTTTGCAGTTTTGGATAAATATAAAGGCGATTTAACACAGTGAAATCGCTTCTGTCGATTATCCCTGCAATAAACTCACATCTGCCACACTCAAGAACAATGCTCTTAAGCGGGTCAGCAAACGCAAACGATTTAAGCGTAGCGCCGCATCATCGGCGTTGACCATCACGCTTTCAAAGAATGCGTCAATCGGTGTGCGCAGTGCCGCCAGTTGGGACAGTGCAGGGGTGTAGTCGGATTGAGCAAGCAATGGATGCACTTTGGGCTCAAGCGCTTCAAGTGTCTCAAACAATGCTTTCTCAGCAGGCTCGACCAACAGTGCAGTATCAATACCTCCGGCAGAGACTGTTTCCTTCGCCAGAATATTCGCGACACGTTTATTGGCTGCCGCCAATGCAGCTGCTTCAGGCAATGCGCGGAAGTTCTGTACGGCGCGAATGCGTTGATCAAAGTCGAGCGGCGAGACTGGATTTAGTGCTTGTACCGCTTGAATCACATCGACTTCGATGCCTTGATCTTCATACATCGAGCGATAGCGACTTTCTAAGAACGCTTTGGCATCTTGCAGGGTCTTCGATGGATTTTCGATACGAGTCGCATAGTTGGTTACGGCTTGTTCGACGAGGTCAGTCAAGCTTAAGGTGAGACGTTTTTCGATCAAAATCCGCAAGATGCCGATGGCGACACGGCGTAGACCGAACGGGTCTTTATTGCCTGTAGGCGGTTGGTTAATGCCAAAAATCCCTGCTAAGGTATCCAAACGATCTGCCAGTGCAATACTGACACCCGTTAAGGTCTGCGGTAAGACATCACCGGCAAATTTCGGCAGGTATTGCTCACGAATGGCTTCTGATACATCCGCAGGCGCGCCTTCAAGTGCCGCGTAATAGCTACCCGCAATCCCTTGCAGTTCAGGGAACTCACCCACCATCTCAGAAGCAAGATCGCACTTCGACAGTTTCGCGGCTTGAATCGTATGTTCAACATTGCCGCCGATCTGGCCAGCGATATAAGCGGCGAGTGTGGCTATGCGTTCGGTTTTATCCCAGAGGGTACCAAGCTGTGCTTGGAAGATGCGATTCGCAAGCTTTTCTTGACGTGCAGCCAGCGGTTGCTTTTGATCTTGTTTAAAGAAGAACTCGGCATCGGTCAGGCGTGGGCGAACGACCTTTTCATTCCCCAGTGTGATCTGGGTCGGATCTTTGCTTTCGATGTTGGAGACCGTGATGAAGTAAGGCTGCAGCTTACCGTTGCTATCGACTAGGCAGAAATACTTTTGATTGTCCTGCATGGTTGAAATCAAGGCTTCTTGCGGCACATGCAGGAAGCGTGATTCAAAGGTGGCACGCAGGGCGACCGGCCACTCGACCAGTCCTGTGACTTCGTCACGTAGATCGGCAGGCACCAGTGCGACGGCATTGACATCATCCGCCAGTTTCTTCACTTGCGTATCGATCAGTTGCTGACGCTCATCAAAGTCTGCAATGACATAAGCACCGCGTAGCGCTGCTAAGTAGTCGCCTGCTGATGACAAGGTGATCGCAGCGGGTGCATGGAAGCGATGACCGTAGGTTTGATTGCTACTCGCAAAATCTTGAATGGTTGCGGGAATGATCGCCGCATCTTTCATCAAGACTACCCATTGCACAGGGCGGACGAATTCGGTACGACTTGCTGCAGAGCGCATGCGTTTGGCGATCGGCAAGGCATTGAGTGCATCTTGCAGCAGGGCTGGCAAGAGGTCATCCAGTGATTGACCTGTGACTGTTTTGCGATGAACCAGCCATTCGCCTTTATCCGTTGGGATACGGATCAAGTCAGAGACTTCGATACCCGCGCCCTTGGCGAAACCAATTGCAGCAGGTGTCGGTGTGCCGTCAGGCTTAAAGGCACCAGCAACAGATGGACCACGACGCTCTTCGATGCGATCTGGTTGATGACCTTCAATGCCTTCAATCAAAATTGCAAGGCGACGCGGTGCGGCGTAGGCATTAATTTGAGCATACGTTAAGCCTGCACTTGCAAGACGGGTCGTGACTTCACTGAGCAACGCATCGCGGAGTGTCTTCAGGCTTTTTGGCGGGAGTTCTTCACAGCCTAATTCAAAGAGTACGGTGTGTAGACTCATTTCGACTTCTCCGCTTTTGCTGCTGCTTTATCCAGTTGTGCTTGCTCCGCGGCTTTCTCGGCCGCTATTTTTGCCAAGACCTCATCACGAAGTGCAGGCTCTGCCATCGGGAAGCCGAGCTTCGCGCGGGAGTTGACATAGCTTTGTGCAATCGCACGTGCCAGACCGCGCACGCGCAGGATGTAACGCTGACGCTCAGTCACCGAAATCGCACCGCGTGCATCCAGCAGGTTGAATGTATGCGACGCTTTAATCACCATTTCATACGCAGGCAGGGGCAGTTCAACCGCCATCAAACGATTGGATTCACTTTCATAGAAATCAAACAGCTCAAAGAGTTTTTCGACATTGGCGTGTTCGAAGTTATAGGTGGATTGTTCAACTTCGTTTTGATGGAAGACATCGCCATAGGTTACAGTCCCATATTGACCGCGTGTCCAGACCAGATCATAGACCGAGTCCACACCTTGCAAATACATCGCAAGACGCTCTAATCCATAAGTGATCTCACCTGTAACGGGGTAGCACTCTAAACCGCCCACTTGCTGAAAGTAGGTGAACTGCGTGACTTCCATGCCGTTTAACCAAACTTCCCAACCGAGGCCCCACGCGCCAAGCGTTGGTGACTCCCAGTTGTCTTCAACGAAACGGATGTCATGGGTCAGCGTATCGATGCCAATCGCTTTTAACGAGTCGAGATACAGCTGTTGGATATTGGCTGGATTGGGCTTGAGCACCACTTGAAACTGGTAGTAATGCTGCAAGCGATTTGGGTTTTCACCATAGCGTCCGTCTTTAGGGCGGCGTGAGGGTTGCACATAAGCGGCGTTCCACGTTTCTGGACCAAGCGCACGCAAGAAAGTTGCGGTATGGAAGGTACCCGCACCCATTTCTAAGTCATAAGGCTGGAGGACGACACAGCCTTGATTTGCCCAGTAGTTTTGCAGGGCAAGAATGAGTTCTTGAAAGGTGAGATTCGAGATCGCTTGGCTTTTGGTCGTGTTCGTGGCGGTGCTCATGGCAATCCATGCTAAGTGTCAAAATTGGTGGGTAGTATAGTGAATTTTGAAGGGATTTTCACGGGGTTCGTTGGATGAGTTTAGGATAGAAAGTAAAGTTGCTGGGCTGAGTGCATTTCTCCAGCATGCTTGATTTAGGTGAAACAGGACCGTTTCACAGCATATGAGTAGGCGTCATTTCAACATGAGTCTGACGTCAGTGGCAGTCTGAGCCTTTTCAAGCTCAGACTTGTTATAGGTTGAGTGGGTGAATTAAGGACAGTTGGGAATCACAGTACCATTATTATCTTTGGCGACATCATTGCCCCAGCGCGAGAGATAGTACGCAGAGACCCATTGATTGGCAGGTCCTACATCCAGATCGGTCTTGAGCCACCAGTGGTTAAAGCTCGTTCCAGAGCCCACTTGAGGTCCCCATACTTTGCAATAGACATAATTGGTTCCTGCGTTCAGCGTACCCGTCACGCTACCGCCAGGTGTGTTGTAACCCGACGCATTGGCAAAGGTATCGACCCAGTATTTTGTCGTCGCTGGTGGTGTCGTGCCGCCGCCGCAATTGGTGCTGGTTCTAGTTAATGGGCTATTCGGATTTAAATAGATGGGGCCCTCACCTTGAATCAGCGGGTTAACGATGTGTTGATTATCAGCATCGGTCAGGCCTGGCGCGTAGAGCTGTTCATGATGCAAGTGATAGTTGGGTGAGCCGACATTGCCCATGATCCCAATCTGTTGCCCGCGTTTCACGGTAGTGCCCACAGCGACATGAGAGTTCATGTGCATGTAGGTTGTAAACCAACCATTCGCATGGCGGATTTCAATGCCGCCTGGATAAAACTCCTGATGGACATAACCATCCGCTGCCGCAACAATCGGGCTCCCTGTAGGCATGCCTTGACGATACATATCCATCTTTTTGTCGTCAGGGTTATGACCGTAATAGGTTTTGATCTCAATCACGCTCCCGCAAGGAAAGGGGAGGCGGAAGTCTGGACGGTTTGGTAAATTGTCTGCCGCGTAGACATTAGATACGAGGGCAAAAGCAGGAAATATGACACTGAGATGAAACAGCTTGCTATACGAGAAAATCATAACTATCGCCTTGTTTTAATTTATTTTAAAGTATGGTTATTTGATCCTTCATTGTTCTAATACTGTTTTACCAGCAGGTCAATTATGCGGGTGTTTTTTATCCAGAGTCAACCTGTCTTAGTCTACCGTTCGTCTGGTTTCATGGGGGTGCCCGATGGCCGTTTTCGCTTGCATTGCCGCCGTGATTTCTGCTGGGGATAGCTGATAGTCGCCGAGTGCATTGAGCGCTATATCTCGGGTTGTGGGTGTCTCCTGCGTATTGTTGATGATTTGCAATAAGCTATTTTTGATGCGATCAGAGCGCACCTCATTGCTCAGCAGCGTAGAGATTGCAGCCTGTCGTACTTGGATATTCGTGTCATTTAAAGCGGGATAAATCGCCGACTCTAGGCCAGCACCTTTTTGCCATTGGCTGAGCTGCACGAGACTACTGCTCCGTATCGTCGGATCGGGATGCTGGGTTAATTGACTCAATCGAGATGCGATGGCTTGGCTCTCGTTCGCCAGTGCTCGATCGTAGTTAAGTGTTTGTACCACTTCTCGTAAAACACGAGCATCACTCTCCATGTTTAACGCTTGTTGAAGCTGTGTGCGTACATTTGGATCACTGAGACCATAGGATTGTAATAACGCATAGCCGTCTGCGCGTTGTTCGGAGTTATTGCTTTTGGTGAGTCGTAATGCAAACGCTTGGACTTCGGGGGAGGGGTGACTGAGTAGCATGATCTTGATTTGTTCACGTTCTTGCTGTGAGTTTGCGCGCTCAAAACGTAGGAATAAGTCTTGTTGAGCTGCAGGGTCTATTTTTCCTTGTGATCGAGCGGGTACTGAGTCATGGGTAATGGTGACGTGCTCAGATTTTTGAAATTTATTGTCTGGGCGTTGCTGTGTTGGGGTATCCATACCTGTTGTTGTATCGACTACTGTAGCTTGTGGCGCGGTGGAGGGTGAAACGAAGTACCAGCTTAACCCTGCACCGATGAGTAAACACAGTGCGCTGCTACAGAGCAATTGAGTCAGATTGTAACGGTTCATTATTATTCCAATTAAAATAATATCCTTTAAATTACATTATTCTATTTTGCCCACAAGCAAAATCTTTTTTATCATTTTAGATATAACTTCGTTTAACGCATTCAATTTTTTTCGTAGAGTATGGTTGTTATGCGAAAAAAAAGGGATGCTTCCTAGAAACATCCCATTCATTTTAGGTCGATATCGAGTCTTACACCCGAATTTGACCATCTCCCAACACAATCCACTTCTGCGAGGTCAGCCCTTCAAGTCCTACAGGCCCACGCGCATGGATCTTGTCGGTCGAAATTCCAATCTCTGCACCCAAGCCATACTCAAAGCCATCGGCAAAACGACTTGAGGCATTGATCATGACTGAACTTGAGTCGACTTCATTGAGGAAGCGACGCGCTTTGGCATAATTCTCTGTCAGGATGACATCGGTGTGATGTGAACCATACTGATTGATATGTGCAATCGCTTCATCTAAGCCATCCACGACTTTAATCGCAAGGATTGGTGCCAGATACTCTTCATACCAATCTTGCTCGGTCGCAGGCAGTGCATCACTCAAGATGCTACGCGTTGTTTCATCACCGCGCAGTTCCACGCCTTTCTCACGATACAACGCCGCAATTTGTGGCAAGAACTCGGCAGCGACAGGGCTATCCACCAATAAGGTTTCCATGGCATTACAAACGCCATAGCGATGTGTTTTTGAATTTAAACAAATTGGCAGTGCTTTAACCAAGTCCGCTTGACGTTCAACAAAGACATGGCAGTTGCCATCTAAGTGTTTAATCACTGGGACGCGCGCTTCACGGCTGACGCGTTCGATCAGGCCTTTGCCACCCCGAGGAATGATGACATCGACATACTCGCTCATGGTGATGAGTAAGCCGACGGCTGCGCGGTCGGCCGTATTAATGACTTGTACGCTGGCTTCAGGCAAATTGGCTGCACTGAGTCCTGCACGGATACTTTTTGCGATCGCTTGATTTGAATGAAAAGCTTCCGAGCCGCCACGAAGAATAATCGCATTGCCTGATTTCAGCGCGAGTGACGCGGCTTCTAAGGTGACGTTTGGACGTGACTCATAGATCATACCGACCACACCCAGTGGGACGCGCATTTTTCCGAGCTGGATACCTGATGGGCGATACGTCAGGTCTGTGATCGCGCCAATCGGATCGACCAAAGCTATGACATCGTGCAGGCCATCGAGCATGCCTTTAAAGCGGGCAGGTGTCAGCTCTAGACGATCAAGCAAGGCGGCATCGAGGTTATTCGTCTGACCGTTTTGCATATCGATGGCATTGGCAGCTAGAATGTCTGCTTGTTGATTTTGCAACGCTTGATAGATCGCCTGCAACGCCGCATTTTTGCTTTGCGTTGTTGCGCCTGCAAGGATGCGCGATGCCGCACGCGCTTGCTGACCCAGCGTTGTCATCATTTGTTCGATGGTTTGTGTGTCGATGGCGTGATTCACGGCCTGATTCATGACAAACGTCCACTAGTTGAAGAAAATATTGTGCTAATTATAACAATTTTTGTAGGATAAATAATTCATTTTTGTTGGTTGTCCAGCGAGCGCACAGTTTGACTTTGAATTATGGGGTGATACCGTATTATTTGCTGCTGAATTGACTTTAGAGACGACGAAGTGTAGTGAACTGACATATTCAAGCGGGTAGAAATATGTTATTGTTTTTAAGAGTACGCAAGCCTTGGGCAAATGGATTGTCCGAGTATGGGAAAAAATGGAGAGTATCATGATGAATGCTATGACAAGTGTTCGTTTATTAGATAGGTCTGACAGATTAGCCGGAACCCAGAGCGGTATGGATAGCGTTGTAAAAAATAATGATAATTATCCACTGTTTAAAGACTACGATCGAACAGCTCTCAAAGCCAGTCCTCGTGTAGATTGGATCAATGGATGGAAGGTCGAATACCTTGCCTTTGCCAGCGAAAGCAGCAAAAATTTACCGCCAGTGGTCATTTTAGGCGGTGCATTTCAAAATTTTAATTCCTATAAATATTGTGTTGAGCCGTTGCTCGAAACGGGTCCAGTCATTCTGATCGATTTGCCTTCACTGGGCAGCAATGATCAAATCCAAAATCTAGTCACTGGACAGCGTTCTTTTGATCTGGACGTCGAAGATTTATCTGAAATCTTAGGACGCTGGGTTGAGCTTGTGCAACTCCCCAAAGTCTCGATGATGGGCATGTCCTTAGGCTCTGTGATTGCAGCGAATTTTGCCGCAGCACATCCAGAGAGAATGTCACGATTGGTCCTCATGGGTGTGATGCAAAAGACGCGCAAAAGCTGGCGGATGTTGATTCAAGAAGCGCTTGATTTATTGAATGAAAATCGCATGGTCGAGTTTGGTCAAGCCGTTATTCTGTATCTGGTCAATCATGCGCGACTGAAAGAAACCCATATGTCGCCAACAGCACGTAAGCTATTCTTTCAACAAATGTCGAGTTTTGGTCTGAATGAACGGCTGCGTTATGAGATCAATGCCAACCGTTTATTACGCATCAAGCATGTACCTAGTCCACAGTGTCCGACTTTGGTCGCCACAGGGCAATACGATAGTTTTACGCTACCGCATGAAAATGCCACCTTTGCACTCAGTTGTCCGCAGATGCAGTTTGCTTTGGTCAGAAATGCAGATCATGTCCCGCAATTGCAGAAAAGACGTGAAACATTAGAGTTATTCACGACCTATCTACGTGGTGATTCAATCGATCAATTGGCGGGTGTACTGCCCATGAGCCGTGAAGAATTACTGCAAATGGACCGTCGCGGCGAAGAGCGGGTTAAGCTTGTCAATCCTGTGTGTCAGGTCACTCATCGTACGAAAGCTGATTTCGATATGACTGTTGATGTCGTGGATATCACTTATTTTGGCGTTCTGATTGAGGCGGGGAGTGAGGAGCGGGCAGCGGCATTACTGGCTGAGCCGCGCGATTTATCCTTGCACCTGCCTTCAGTCGATTTGGACGGTAATCTTGCAAGTTCGCCCCTTGCGATTGAGTGCCTGATCTTTGAGCGAGTGGGTAGTCAGGTGCGTGCTTTACTGAAGCATGGCAGTTTTGAAACCTCGGACCGTTTATCCGCCATGCTGGCCAGTCACGCAGTACTGCGTGACTAAGAGGCCGCTTTACACTCACCCTTTTGGGTGAGCTGTTAAACCTTTGCTTGAATAACCCAAACCAAGTCACCGAGGTGCTTGGTTTTTTGCTTTTCAGAGTCTGATTTTTCTAAATTTGAGCTTGCGTCATTTTCGAGTGCGGGTTGAAACACATCGATATCCTTAAAACCGGATTGCTTCATGGCATCAACAGCTTCAACTGGCGAAATAAAGTGAAAGGCAAAAGCACTGCGCGACATGATGCGCAGCAGTTTACTGCTTTGCCAGATCAATCGTCCCAAACGACGGGTAATCGGTTCAGGATAAACATCGGTCAGATAGAGCCCGACTTTAAAGCGACGTAGCCCTGTCGAGAGTTGCGTCCATAAATCATGGAGCATCTCTTTGGTAAAATAATTAATCAAACCTTCACTGATGATAATCAGCGGCTTGCTCTCATCAAACGTCTCAAGCAGTTGCTGAAATCCCACGCCAAATAAATCAACTGCTTCAATCCGTGGCGGTGGATTTTCGATCTGCTGCAAGGCACTACGTTTGGCTGCGGCCATATCGGGTAGATCTGCTTCGACATAAACCAGGTTGGGATATTTTTGGCGATAGCGCCAGCCACGTGGTGAGAGTCCGGAGGCGATCTCTAAGACTTGGCCATCCGGGTGCGCTGCCAAAAATTGATCCAACTGGCGATCAATTAGCCGATGACGCTGGCGGAGCGTCGAGCGCATACTGTCCCCAATCATGGCTTCCGCCCACGTTTCTAACGGGCTGACCATCTTGGCCAGAAAACGGCCCTTTTTACTGGCGAGGACAGGGTGTGAAATCCCTTCTTGAAACCAGATATAGCCCGTGTAGTGAGCCGTAAAAGAAATGTGACGGTGTGGGGATTCCACGGCCTGCGTCGTGGACTGATTTGAATCGTGTTGATCTGACACTGCTAAGTACCATCCTTGGTTTAAATTTTATCCAGTATTTGCCCATGCAAGACAAGTCTTCTGGCGAGGTGAGTATAGGCTGCTTTTATGACTATAAATGCTAAGTGGCGAAACGCTCACGGATTGCGCGCGCTTGAGTGTTGGCCATTGCCCACTCATCACCCAATGCAATCGACCCTTGATACAGATTGAATTGCCCCAGCTTTCCACGCATTTTGGCAAGTCGCGCTTGATTGGGCATTGGCGCATTTGACACAGCTTGCAGGGCATCGAGTGCTGCCGCGCGGTCATTACAGACCAGACCCATATCACAGCCTGCATTGAGTGCTGCCGTGATACGTGCCCCTGCACCGCCCACTACGCAGGCCGCTTGCATGGTCAAATCATCCGAAAACAACACACCGTCAAAGCCCATTTCTCCGCGAACAATATCTTGCAACCAATGCACTGAGAAACCCGCTGGATTCGGATCAACTTGAGGATAGATCACGTGTGCAGGCATCAGTGCATCGAGCTGATCAGCCACTTCAAAAAATACAGTCATATCTTGTGCGCGGATTTCATCGAGCGTGCGGTGATCGACTGGCGCTGCGACATGGGAGTCGGCTTCTACCGAGCCGTGCCCAGGGAAGTGTTTACCTGTTGTCGCCATGCCTGCGCGGTGCATGCCCTGCATAAAGGCGCGAGACAATTGAATCACGATGTCTTTCTTGGCATGAAATCCGCGATCACCGATGACATGGCTGATACCATTCACATCTAGCACGGGTGCAAAACTAAAATCGATACCTACCGCCAGGACTTCACTGGCCATCAGCCAGCCTGAGGTCGCGGCTGCACTTAAAGCCTCATCAGGATCAATATCATAAAGCTGCCCAAGCATACCCATCGCCGGTAAGCGGGTAAAACCTTCGCGCAAACGCTGGACACGGCCGCCTTCTTGATCGACAGCAATCAGAATGTCGGGACGTATAGCTCGAATGCTATCCGTGAGGTCACGAACTTGCTGTGGGCTTTCGACATTACGACCAAATAAAATAAGCCCACCCACTTGCGGTTCTTTGAGTAATTGTTGATCATCTGGGGTGAGCGTCAGCCCTGCAATATCTAACATCAGTGAGCCGATCATGGCGTTGTTTCTCCAAAAACCATATACATAACGATTAAAACAATTATTATAGATAAACAGATACGACAATACCCGATTTTCCTACAGGTCTGCTACATTCAGCAGGGATAAGTTCGTGGCAGAATTGCTTTTTTAGAGATTGATGTGGTGATTGGCAGAGTAATCACATGTACGTGATGTCAAAAACCGTTTGTTTTAACGATTAAGGACTTTGTAGATAGATATGAAACCCAAGAAAACAGAGCAAAATATTGAGTCAAAGCAGCAAGCAAAACAAGGTTCTACTCCACCCGTTAATGCACGGTTCAAGACCAAATTGCAGACCATCGTCGGTGCGATAGCTGTCGTCAGTGCGGGCCTATTCTTTTCTCAGGTGTATGGTGAAGCCTCAGCATCTGCGGTGGACAAGACCAGTAGCACTGCGACCACAGGTCCGCTTGCGCCAACGCGTGAGCAAAGTATTGTGACTCGCCAAATGGCGATGCTGATGGATACTCAGCATTATCTGAACATGCCTTTGGATGCCAAAGTCTCTCAGCGTATCCTTGAGATGTATTTTGATAACTTAGACTCCGATCATGCTTTGTTTCTGGCCTCGGATATTGATGAGTTTCGCAAGAAATACGCCAGTACTCTCGGCGCGTTGATGAAAAAAGGTGACCTTGCACCAGCGTTTGAGATTCAACAGCGTTTCACCACGCGGTTAAAAGATTATTATCAATACTCTTTAGAGCAATTGGATAAACCGCAAAACTTAAAGCGTACCGACAGCCTGAATATAGATCGTGAGAAAGCCCCTTATTTTACCAGCAGCAAAGAGCAGCGCGCGTATTGGCAGCAGCAACTGGTTTCGGAACTGATCTCACTGACGATCTCACAGGAAGAAGAAGCTGCAAAACAAGCGGCACTCAAAGCCGATCCTAAGCTTGCTGCGGGACAGGACCTCAGCCCACCCAGTGAACTCAATCCTGTAGACACGTTGAAAAAACGCTTTAAACGTCGTCTGCAGCAAATCGACCGCATCAAGAGCGACCGTGTGCTCGAAGGGCTATTGAATGCGGCACTTGCGACTTATGATCCGCACAGTCTCTATTTTGCGCCTGTTGAAGCGATGGAGATGAATCGTCAAACCACACTGCAACTGGAAGGCATTGGGGTATCGATTCGTCCAGAGCGTGGCAATGATGACTATACCCGTGTTGAAACACTGGTAGAAGGCGGACCTGCAAGTAAGTCCGGACTCGTGAAACCGGGTGATCGGATTGTCGGTGTCGCGCAGGATGGGCAACCGATGGTGGATGTGGTCGGTTGGCCCAGCAGTGAAATTGTCGGGCTGATTCGCGGAAAGCGCGGCACCAAAGTCTTGTTAAAACTTCAGGCTAAAGATGCTGCTGCACGCACGATCACACTTACACGCGATATCATTCAAGAAGAAGACTCCGGTGTACAAGACCGTATCGTGGATATCCAGCGCGATGGGAAGACTTACAAGATCGGGGTGCTCGACATCCCGTCATTCTATTTGAACTATAAAGCCCGCCGTGATGGCAAAAACTATCGCAGCGTCAGTGAAGATACCCAGAAAGCACTGGTAGATTTAAACAATAAGAAAGTCGATGGCTTAGTCGTCGATCTGCGTAATGATCCCGGCGGTTCATTGGATGAAGTCGCAAAAATGCTGGCGCTGTTTATCAAGCAAGGTCCTTTGGTACAGATTCGTGATAGCAATGGCACGATCAACTTCTATAAGGACAGTGATGGCGGTGCCGAACTGTATAAAGGTCCGTTGATTGTCTTGGTCAATTTAGCGTCCGCGTCTGCGAGTGAAATCTTTGCCGCTGCGATTCAGGACTATGAGCGTGGTTTGGTGGTGGGTAGTACGACCACAGGCAAAGGTACTGCGCAAATTCAGCTTGATAATCTTGCCTATGGCCAAGCGACCTTGACCCAGCGCAAATTCTACCGCGTGTCAGGTGGAAGCACTCAGAATAAAGGGGTAGTGCCAGATATTCCTTTTGTCAGTATCTATGATGAAGATTTGGGTGAGCGTAAAGCCAAGAATCCTCTGAAATGGGATACGATTGCGACCGCTCCGTATATGCCTGAAGACAGTCTAAAAGGACTGATTCCACAGCTCACAGCAGAGTCCAAGACGCGTCAAGACAGTGATCCACAGTACGTGTATTTGTCGAAGTTCAAAGCGATTAGCAAAGCCCACAAGGATCAAAAACTCTTGGCTTTAGATATTGATAAGCGCCGTCAAGAGTTGGCTGAAATTGAGGTGCAGACGTTGGCTGCAGAGAATGAGCGTCGCAGCAAGACGGGTCTGGTGCCTTATCCAAATTGGCAGACGTACCAAGCCACTTTAGATGCAAAAGCTGAAGCACGGGCCAAAATTCCAGAAGGGAAACGTCCACCGTTGCCCGAGGAAGAAGCCTTTATCACTGAGTCAGCAAATATTCTTTTGGATCAAATGAAAGCTAAAAGTCTCATTAAGCAGTGATTTGTATTTGAGGTCAGAAAACCACTCAGTGTATCACTGGGTGGTTTTTTTTTGCCCTTGATTCGTGGTCAAGCTTCTAGAGTGGTCACATCACTCAGCTCACCGGATTTTGAAAAGATATACAGTTTC
This sequence comes from uncultured Moraxellaceae bacterium, assembly GCA_964373105.1. Taxonomy (GTDB): domain Bacteria; phylum Pseudomonadota; class Gammaproteobacteria; order Pseudomonadales; family Moraxellaceae; genus Aquirhabdus. Next base: position 14,485 of record CAYJTU010000010.1, read on the forward strand.
CGATCTCTCAGACTGAACAGCATGCTGCCGAGGTTGAGAAAGTCCTGCTGGGTTTCGCGATAATACTGCAAGAGGTCTGTTTTCTTGATCGTTTGTGGGGAGTCTAAAGGGAGAAGATTTTCCTTTAATTGAGTATCGACGTTTTGCAAGGCTGCGTTCATGGGGGTATGTGCTCGTGGAGGGGGAGGATGTTTCACGGTTAAAGGAGTGAGGCCTAGGCATTTTTTTAGAGCCGATGGGAGCTGTCTAGGCGCTTTAGCGGTTGCTCATCAAGCCAGTGATGAGCAACCTGCACTTTATTCTGATAAGGTTTTGATCTTGCTCTGATCACTGCTGCTATTGATGTCATACCAGTCGATATGACGGGTCAAGAACATGGTTGCAGCGATCAGGGTGAATACCAGTAGCGAGCCTAAAATCATGGTCATCTCTTCGGTTTGGAGGATCAGGTACATGGAGCCATACATCATCGACAGGATGGCCGTGAGGAGCAGCGTGCGTCCCAGTCCTTTGAGCACGTAATAGACATAAAAACTGATCAAGGATACACAAGCGATGCTGGAACCTAAGTACGCCAGTGCAAAACCGACATGCTCGCTGAACGATAAAAGCAAGAGATAGAACACGCCGAGTGCCGCCGCGACCAAGGTGTATTGCATCGGGTGAATCGGCAGTTTCTTGAGCACTTCAAACAAGAAGAAGGTGCCAAAGGTAATCAGTAAAAACAGCATCGCATACTTGATCGAGCGATCAGAGAGCGTGTAGTTATCTACCGCTTTAATTAATTTGACGGAGAAGGCGCTGCTTTCCGCATTTTTAAGTGCCTCGCAAGCATTGCTATCGTTGCTATTGAGACAGGTGTTGAGATGTTCAGCATTCTGATTGCTGACGTAGGTGTTTTGCCATGCCGCACTGAACTGATCCGACTGAATATTTTTTTGTGGTAGGGATGCGCCATAGAAATTTGGATGCGCCCAGTTGGCTTTCATGGTCATCGACATGTCTTTGCCGATTGGAACCACGGCTAGGCTGCTCATGCCATTGAGGCTTAAGTCCAAACTGAAATCGAGATTCTGGGTTTGCGCATTTAATGCAATCGGTACTTCGGTATAGGTGATTCCCAGTGGGTTGCTACTGTCCCCACTTGGAAAGTCGAAACTGTATTTCTGTCCACCCAGCGTCAGGATCGGTTGATTGGTCAGGCCGCGCAGGTCAGAAATACTCAAGCGTAGTTTGGCTCTCTCCCAGTGGATGGTTTGATCTTTGTCTGGCGTCAATTGTTGCTGGTTGAGTTTAAATTGGCCTTTGACTGAGAGATTGTCGACATAGGTAATCGCTTTATAGATGCCGCGCTTGAAATTATCATCCCTGACGTGTAATTGGTGATCCCATGCTGAGTTCTGTGGGGTGAGCAGGATGTTGTAATCAACGAGACATTGCTTGGCGGTGTCTTCTTTGCACATCACTTTAAGTGTCGTAGGGATCACGATATAAGGCGCAAGGATCGTTTGTGGATTGACATAATCCTTACCGATGCCTTGGATGACGTCTTCATTGTATTGTTGACGCTCTCTGACCAGACTGGACAGCATGGTCAGTCCAATCATAAACAGTAAAACCAAAAAACCGATGACCACGAATTTCGAGGTTAAGAATCGCGCCATGTCGCACACTCCTGCATGTAAATAAGTGCATGCAGTGTGGAAGTGCGATAAGGGGACTTGATGAAGTGAATGTGAACCGTGTGAGGAGTTTTGAAGGAGCGCCTGATTTACCAGCTTTTATTGACCGACTGTTATTTTAGCGGTGCTTATTTATTGAATCTTACTGTCCAATAGTGTGCGGATATCGCTTATGCAACTATCTAAATCCCATGCCAGCCAAGCGGGTTCAAACACACCAGAGTAGTGTGCACGCTGATCACTGCTGACCAGTACGCGAATCGGGCATTCTTCTTCCATCATGCGCCATGGAAAAATCGGGGCTTCAGCATCCAAGAGAAACGGTAAATCACGAATATCAATGACCATACCCGCAAGGAACTCTGGGAAGCCGATAATCGAAAATTCATCAGCACGTCTACGAATGTACTCCAAATCATCCCATTCAGCGGTTAGACGTGTTTCAGGTGCGCTAAATGCAATGACGCCGATCAGATGATAGTCACGGGTGGTGTGTAGCCAAGTCTTGTAGCGGACAGGCGTTTCGACTTCGAGGGTGACGGGTTCTATACGATGCGGCATGGTGGGTATGTTTCAACGATTTGGTTCTGGAACGAAATTGTACGCGTATTACTGAGTAGGGTCAAAAGCGAAGATCAGTTGAGGGGGAGGAGGAATATGACCGTTAACCAAGATTTTCCTTGGTAACGGTCAGGGTTGATCGGGATTATTAATCTGGATCATCGATTAAGGCTATCCCATCTGACCCGCTGGACGCTTACGGATATTCAAGGTTGGTAAACCAAAAATACGGTCAAAGCTCCAGTTAAAGACCAATGCAAAGACCAAATAAAACAACATAAAGCCAATGTCAGTCACCAACGCCGCCCACAAGCCCATATCCATGATCCAAGCGATCAGCGGTAGGGAGAAAGCGGTCAGACCGAATTCGAAGCCAATCGCATGCATCACACGACGTTTGACGGTACGGGTTTGGCTGGCTTGGCGTGCTTCCCAAAGCTCAAACAGTTTGTTAAACAGCATGTTCCAGCCCATCGCAATCAGCGATAAGGTAACTGCGAGCACACCCAGATGTGCCATTCCGCCATCAAGAAATAGCGCAGAGAGTGGGATGAATATCGCCAGTGCGATCACCTCAAACAGCACTGAGTGGATAATTCTACGTTTTAGGCCTTGCATGATCGTTCTCAACATTTTAAAGCGGTCTGATTTGAAAGTGATGTTCCAAATGCTTAGTTAGCCGCGATAAGTTGACTTTATATCGAAATAGGTGATACTTAAAAGTTAGTTCCTTTCAGTTTTTTTGATAGTTTGAGGTCTCTCATCTTGAAACTTTCGCGACCTTTCTTAAACCCCTTACTTTGCAGGTGTTCCAATGCTTGGACATGAGCTGAACAGCTTTGCCTCAGGCAATGTCTCGGTAGAAAGCTGGCGAGTTTTTTTGTTGGTCGTGGAGCACGGGTCTTTTTCGGCCGCTGCTCGGCAACTGCATAAGGTGCCGTCAGCCATTAGTATGATGATCGCCAATCTGGAAGCGGACTTAAATCTAGAACTGTTTGATCGTCGTCGGCGTGAGCCAATCCCGACCACTGCAGCACGTGCGCTGTTACCCCACGCCCGCTATGCGATCCAGCAGTTGCAACAGCTTGAGACACATGCGCTGTCTTTGTCGCAAGGACTGGAAAGTACTTTGACGCTAGTCGTCGACCCTGCGCTACTGGTGGGTGACTGGATCAGTGTCTTGAGTGATCTAGCGACTGCGCACCCCGACCTTGCGGTGGAAGTATTGGCGGCACAGGCCTCTGATGCGATGCAGCTCTTACACCAGGGACGTGCGCAATTGGGACTTTTGCTTGAACGTCCGCAAATGGATAATCGCGAAGGGTTCTTTGAGATTCATAGTGAAACCTTTATTGCGGTGATGTCACCGACACATCCCATCGTGACCAGCCATGAACGCATCAATTTTGATGACTTGATGGCAGCCCGGCAGATCGTCGTCGCCAGTTGGAATGCCGATGAGGTCGATGAGCGCTTTGCGATGAGTAGCCAGATTTGGCGCACGGATAATTACGCCTCGGCGTTAGGCTTGATTCAGGCCGGGTTGGGCTGGGGGTTGCTACCGCGCTCGATGGTACGGTCTTATATCACCGCAGGATCATTGGTTGAGGTGCCTTTGGAGAACCTCAAAAACACCATGGTACTTGCTGTCGATATGGTCTGGTCAAAGGAGCAACCGATGGGGCTGGCGACGCGTTTTATTCTTGATCGAATCGGGGCGAGCTATCAGCGTTAAGTCAGCGCGTGAGATCGAGGCTTAGACCAAGCACAGCTTAAACAAACTGACCCGCAGCATGCCCTGATGCCCACGCCCACTGAAAGTTAAACCCGCCTAAGTGCCCAGACACATCCACCACTTCACCGATGAAGTAGAGGCCAGCTTGCTTCTTACTTTCCATCGTCTTGGAAGACAGCTCTGTGGTATCGACCCCGCCCAGTGTGACTTCTGCGGTGCGGTAGCCCTCAGTCCCCGAGGGTTTCTGCGACCAGTTTTTCAAGGCATGGGCGATATCTTCAAGCGCAGTATCAGAGAGCTGCCCCAGTGCCGTCTCGGCATGAGTCGGCCAAAGTAAAGTCTGGAGTTCCAGTACCAAGCTTTTGGCAAAGCGCTCATAGAGATGGGTGCGCAATAACGTCTTAGGATGTTGCTGCTTAAGGCGTTTAAAACCCTCTGCCAACTCTTCCACTGTTTCGGTTGGGAAGATATCTATGGAGATCGCTTCACCAACTTGCCAGTAGTTCGAGACTTGCAGTGCTGCAGGTCCACTGATCCCGCGATGGGTAAACAAGATCGCCTCATTAAACGATGCCGTATCGCTACTCATCGTACCATCGACGGCTAGACCAGAGAGTCGCTCTGAAACAGCTTTAAAGCCATCGGTAAAGGTAAATGGCACTAGCCCTGCGCGAGTGGGAAGGATATGGTGACCAAATTGCTTGGCCACGTCATAACCAAAGCCGCTCGAACCTAAAGTCGGGATCGATAATCCCCCACTAGACACAACCACTGACTCCGCGCTAAACGTGCCGAGATTGGTGGTCAGTTTAAAGCGTGCGGTCGGATGAACTTTGCTGTTTGCTATGGCCTCAATCTGCTGAATCTCGCAGTGGGTTTTGATGACCACATTGACCTTTTCACACTCGGACAACAACATGTTGAGGATGTCTTTGGCGGAGTCATTGCAGAAAAGCTGCCCGTGTTTACGTTCATGATAGGGAATCTTGTACTTTTCGACTAACGCGATAAAATCCCACTGAGTATAGCGATTGAGTGCCGAGATACAGAAGTGCGGATTATTGGAAATGAAGTTTTCCGGCTCGACAAAAAGGTTGGTGAAGTTACAGCGCCCACCACCCGACATGAGGATTTTCTTGCCCACTTTGTTACTGCTGTCGAGCACCAGCACACGACGTCCGCGTTTGCCTGCGTGTATCGCACACATGAGACCGGATGCACCTGCACCGATGATGATGACGTCGTAACTATTCATGGGAAGCGAGTTTTCTGTGGGAAGCGGAAAAGGCGGCATTATACGCGATTTTATACAGGGCTTTGCAGGCTAACTCTGTTGATTGATGCCGCTCAAGTTACCTTGCAATCCGCCAGTATGAATCGCCAAGATTTTGCAGTGCGGCGGGAAGTAACCACGTTCAATCAAGTCAAAAATCCCAAACAGCATTTTGCCTGTATAGATCGGTTCGATTTCGATGCGAGTTCGATTTTGAAAATCTTGGATAAATGCCAATAGCTCAGACGTAGTCTTTGCATAACCGCCAAAGTGATAGTCTAAGCACAGATCCCAGTTGGTTCGGGTTGTCCATTGTCTGATCTCATCAAACAGGAAGTCGCCTTTAAGGGCGGGAAAGCCGAGGACTTTTTGCTGATCACCACTTGAGTTAATGATCCCTGCAATGGTGCCACCAGTGCCCACGGCACAGCAGATCACATCAAAATCAGAACGGTCACTCTCTGTGAGTATCTCTTCGCAGCCTTGCACCGCCAGTGGGTTGGTTCCGCCTTCGGGAATTAGATAGAAGTCACCGAATTGTGATCGTAGAGCTTCGATGAAGTCAGCATCAGTTTTGCGACGGTAGTCGGTGCGATTGATGAAATGCAGTTGCATGCCGTTGGCTTGTGCTTGGGCAAGCGTAGGATTATCTGAAATCTTTTCGCTAAGTTCTTCACCACGGATAATGCCGATGGTTTTCAAGCCATATTCTTGCCCAGCCGCGGCAACTGCGGCGATGTGATTGGAGTAGGCGCCGCCGAAGGTGAGTAGGGTAGTGTGTCCATGGTTTTTGGCTTCGATGAGGTTGTATTTAAGTTTGCGGAATTTATTGCCTGAGATGGTGGGGTGTAGGAGATCCTCACGTTTGAGGTGGAGCTGGATGCCATGAGGAAAGACTAAGCTAATCTTGTGATTTTCACTTAATTGTCGATTAGGTTGCATAGGAATGAGTAGTGGTATTGGAGTAGGACTAAGCAGAGGTACTGCTCTGCATTAATTTAGTGAATTTAATTAACGAATAAAGGTTGCTTTGACACGTTTTGAAATCCGCATATAAGGTATCCAAATTAGGCATACGATTAGAGAGCGTGCGATATCTATTTTTGTGTCGGTATCAAAGATGGGCAGATCCGGTCGAATGGCATAGATTCCTGCAGCATCTATGAAAATAAAAGCAAAACTAAATAACAATAAACAGATATACCAGTTTGGGAAAGACTTCTTTTTTAAAAAGAATAGATATGCAACAAAGATCCAGCCAACGACCAAGCTGAATAATATGCCAGCTTCGGCTAATAAAATTGGTCCCCACAACGGATTATATGCTTCAGAACTGGGCGATGTTAAAACTCCCCAAGATCCATCAGTAAAAATCGCTGAAAATGTTGGAAGCGATTCGTACATGATGCGTAATGGTGTGAGAACTAATCCAATCCCAATAAGTATAAGCCAGCCTTTTAGGCCTTCAAGGTTTTTTTCTTCTGTCATGGAGGCTCTCTTGAGATAATGTGAAAAAAAGATCAACCATCCTTTGGTCAATCATAGATCAATAAAATTTAACTAAAAAATACTTTGAATCCGAGAAATATAGCATGACTTTATGAGTTTATTTATTTTGGGAAAGCAGATTTTGATATCGCCTATAAATTTTTAGTAGATCAGTATGAATATAAAATACGATATGAATTCATACTATTGGATTTTCTAAAGATTCCTAGGAGTACTCTGATCATTTCCATCATTGACACCCCCTCATTCATACGTTACATATATGAGAGTAAACAACCTTTCGAAAAAATAACGAAACATCACAAGGAAAGAGATGATGACATTAGGCGCGCCAACCAACAGTAACAACCTCGTCAATTGCCTTTTGCAATGGGAGCAGCGGAAACCTGATACCGTGTATCTGACCCAACCGTATGGCGACGACAAGATCGTCGATTATACGTGGCGTGAAGTCGCGGATCAGGCGCGCAGATTTGCCAGCTACCTGTTGTCATTGAACTATCCAGCGGGCAGCAGTATCGGTATCTTAGGCAAGAACAGTGCGCATTGGATCATGGCGGATCTCGCGATTTTGATGGCAGGGCATGTCAGCGTGCCGCTGTACTCCACCCTCAATGCCGAAACCGCACAATACATCTTGCAGGACAGTGAGACCAAACTGCTGATCTTGGGTAAGATGGATGGCACCACCGATACCTGGCACGATCTCAAAGATCATTTACCAGCAGGTTTACCGATCGTCAGTCTACCGCTGTCACCACGTCCAGACACACTCCAGTGGTTAGATCTCATCAAAGAACACCCACCCCTACAAGAGATCGTGCATCGCGATGACAATGCTCTCGCGACCATCGCGTACACCTCTGGCAGCACGGGTAAACCGAAAGGCGTTATGCATAGCTTCCGCTCCATGACCGCAGGCATGCAGGGTTTACAGGAAATCATGGGCGTCACTGAAAATGACCGCATGCTGTCTTATTTGCCGCTTGCGCATGTGGCAGAGCGTGCCGCAGTCGAAGTGAACTCACTGTATGCCGGTTTCCATGTCTATTTCGCTGAGAAATTAGAGACCTTTCAAGCTGATATTCAACGTGCCCGCCCGACCATATTTTTCTCTGTGCCGCGACTGTGGATGAAGTTTTATCTGGCTGTGAACCATAAAATCTCGCCAGCCAAACAGCGGATTTTGTTCTCCATTCCGATTCTGTCGGGCATCATTAAGAAAAAAATTCTGACGGGGCTTGGGTTTGACCAAATCCGCTTTGCGCTGACGGGTGCTGCGCCACTGCCGCCCGAAATTATTATTTGGTATCGTAAACTTGGACTCGAGTTGCTGGAAGCCTTTGGGATGACTGAGGACTTTGCTAACTCTCACTTTAGCCGCCCCGGTCAGGTACGGATTGGCTATGTGGGGAGTGCTACGCCTGGCACGCTGAGTCGTATCGCTGCCAATGGCGAACTTGAAGTCAAAAGCCCGAGCTTTATGCTCGGGTATTACAAGCTGCCTGAGAAAACCGCTGAGGAGTTAACTGCGGACGGCTTTTTCAAGACTGGTGATCGCGGTGAGTTTGATGAGTTAGGCCGCTTGCGGATTACCGGGCGGATCAAAGAGCTGTTTAAAACCAGCAAAGGCAAATATATCGCGCCTGCGCCGATTGAGGGGAAATTTAACCATCCACAGCTTGAAGTGAGCTGTGTCACGGGTCCAGATCTGCCGCAACCGTTTATTCTGCTGATGTTGTCACTGGAAGCACGGCAAGCTTTGGATAAAGGCACATTGAGCCGTGAAACGCTCATGGGTGAGCTTGATAAATTGATTAGCCTCGTGAATGCCACACTAGAAGATCATGAAAAGCTTGCCTTTGCCGTCATCGTGAAGGATCAGTGGACCATGGAAAATGGCTTCTTGACACCTACCATGAAGATCAAGCGCAACGTGATCGAAGAGCGCTATTTACCGTTTGCCGATGCTTGGCAGAAGCAAGGCGTGCGAGTGATTTGGGAAGGATAATCCAGCAGCACCCAGCATAAAAAAACGCGGGCCTTAAGGCTCGCGTTTTTTTATGGATAGGCTTTATTTACAAGGCTGCGAGTTGGGCTATTTGCACCTGCAAACGTCCCAATTGCTCTTGTTGCTCGGCAAGCTTTGCGCGTTCAATCTCAACCACCGCTGGCGGTGCTTTGGCGACAAAGCCTTCGTTCGACAGTTTATTTGACAAGATATCAACCGCTTTTTGCAGCTTATCGATGGTCGATTGCAAGCGAGCTTGTTCGGCTTTTGGATCAACCAAGCCCTTCATCGGCACAAACAAACTGACCTGCGCAATCACGCTGCTACACGACAGTGGCGGCTCAACATCTGCATCCAAAATCTCAAGCGACTCAACTTTGGCCAGTGCTTTGAACAACGGCGCAATGCGCTCTAATTGCTCACGTTCAGTCGCTGAGAGGTTCTTCAGTAAGACCGGTAGCAGACGTGCATTACCCAGATTCATTTCACTGCGGATGTTACGTACTGCGCCGATCAGATTTTGTAGCCACTGCATGTCGGATTCAGCTTGATCACTGATCTTGCTGAGGTCCGGCTGTGGGAAGGCAGCGAGCATGATCGAAGGTGTATTCTTGCGACCGATCATCGGAGCTAGGGTTTGCCAGATTTCTTCACTTAAGAAGGGCATGAGTGGATGCAGCAAACGTAAGCTCGTCTCAAGCACAGCGAGCAGCACGCGGCGTACTTCAGCTTTACGCTCTGGGCTGGTATCGCCATTGAGGACCGGTTTGGTCAGTTCAACGTACCAGTCACAGTACTCTGTCCAGACAAAGTCATAGATGGTTTGCGCGACCAAGTCTAAACGGTATTCGCCAAAGTGTTGATGCACAGCTGCTTCTGCACGTTGCAGACGGCTCATGATCCAATGTTCGGGTAGCTCCCACAGCTCAGGACGGGCTTCTTGCGCGATCTCGTGCCCTTCGCAGTTCATCATCACAAAGCGCGTTGCATTCCAGATCTTGTTGCAGAAGTTACGATAGCCTTCGACACGTTTGAGATCGAACTTGATGTCACGACCGGTATTGGCCAGCGCGCAGAAGGTAAAGCGTAGTGCATCCGTACCAAATGGCGCGATGCCATCCGCAAATTCCTTACGTGTCGCTTTCTCGATTTTAGCGGCCATTTGCGGCTGCATCAAACCGCTGGTACGTTTAGCGACCAATGATTCCAAGTCGATGCCATCGATCAAATCAATCGGGTCCAGCACGTTGCCCTTGGATTTAGACATTTTCTGGCCTTCACCATCTCGCACTAGACCATGCACATAGACAGTCTTGAACGGTACTTGCGGCGTGCCATCTTCGTCTTTGACGAAGTGCAGCGTCATCATGATCATCCGGGCAACCCAAAAGAAAATGATGTCAAAGCCCGTCACCAACACATCGGTGGGATGAAAGGTTTTCAGTTCGGGTGTGTTTTCAGGCCAGCCCAGCGTGGAGAAGGTCCACAGTGCGGACGAGAACCAAGTATCGAGCACATCTTCGTCTTGGCGTAGTGGCAAGTCGCTCGCCAAGTTATGCTTACTGCGCACTTCGGCTTCATCGCGTCCGACGTAGATATTGCCTGCGTCGTCATACCACGCAGGGATACGATGTCCCCACCACAGTTGACGGGAGATACACCAGTCTTGCAGGTTATTCATCCACGCCATGTACATGTTGGTGTATTGCTCAGGCACGAATTTAATCGAGCCGTTTTGCACCGCTTCTACCGCAGGCCCTGCGAGTTGCGCCATGCTGACGTACCATTGATCCGTCAATAACGGCTCAACGATCACGCCAGAGCGGTCGCCTTTAGGGGCTTTGAGAGCATACGGTTCGATCTTATCCAACCAGCCGTTTTCAGTGGCTTCCAGCACCAGCTTCTTACGCGCAGCGAAGCGCTCAAGACCCGCGTATTCAACAGGCGCGGTGATAGTCGCGCTAATCGGCGCTCCGGCTTTTTCAAAGTAATCAAACTCGCCCAAGACTTCCGCATTGAGATTAAAGATATTGATCATCGGTAGACTATGGCGTTTACCCATCTCAAAGTCATTGAAGTCATGCGCTGGGGTGATCTTAACGCAGCCGGTGCCGAATTCTTTTTCGACATAGTCATCGGCGATGATCGGGATCAAACGACCAGATAACGGCAGACGAACTTGCTTGCCGATCAAATGCTGATAGCGTTCGTCGGTTGGGTTGACGGCAACGGCGGTGTCACCGAGTAAGGTTTCTGGACGCGTGGTCGCCACAACGAGATAGTTATTGCCATCTTCAGTTTTCAGACTTTCATCCGCGAAGAAATATTTGAAGTGCCACAGTGAGCCTGATGTTTCAACACTTTCCACTTCAAGGTCAGACAGTGCGGTATGCAGCTTCGGATCCCAGTTGACCAGACGCTTGCCGCGATAGATCAGACCTTCTTCATGCAGACGTACAAATACTTCTTTAACAGCATTTGATAAGCCATCATCCATGGTGAAGCGTTCACGTGACCAATCGACAGATGAGCCTAAACGACGAATTTGCTGAGTGATGGTATTGCCAGATTCGGCTTTCCATTCCCAGATTTTTTCCAAGAACTTTTCGCGGCCCAAGTCATGGCGTTTTATGTCTTGCGCAGCCAATTGACGTTCAACCACCATCTGGGTTGCGATGCCCGCGTGGTCGGTTCCGACTTGCCACAAAGTATTGTTGCCTTTCATGCGATGAAAGCGAATCAGTGCATCCATGATGGCATTATTAAAGCCATGGCCCATGTGTAGACTACCCGTGACGTTGGGTGGCGGGATCATGATGGAGTAAGGCACACCCGTACCTGATGGCTTGAAGTAGCCATTTTTTTCCCACTCCGCGTACCAGCGGCTTTCAATCGCAGCAGGATCAAAGGTTGTGGCGATGTTGTTGTCAGAATCAGTCGTTTGCGACAAGTCAGTATCAGGAGCGGTCATGGTATTCCAAGCATTTTTTAAAAAGTTCAGCAGCCAAATGGGCTACCAACTGATGACTAAAGGGTAATCGCCTATTGTAGCGGATTTTGAGGTGTTTTTGAGGGGATTGTGCGTTGTCCATTATTTAAGAGATTATCGAATTGGGGTCATATGCAATATCGGCGTGATGATGTGATACTCTCAGTTGATAAGATCCTGACATGTTGCGATGTCACCTTTAACAGACCATTTGAGCGATTATGAAATGACATCAACTCAGCAAGGAAAGCTATCCAATCAAACCGTGTGGATCACGGGTGCATCGAGTGGCATTGGCGAGGCACTTGCCATCGCTTGCGCTGCGCGGGGTGCAAACGTCGTGTTGAGTGCACGCCGTTTAGACGAACTTGAGCGTGTCAAAGCCGCGTGTGAGGCGGTCGGGCTGGGACAGTTTTTAGCCGTTCCTTTGGATGTCACCGATGATGTGGCTTGTGATCAAGCGTACTTTAATATTTCAAAGCAGATGGGCAAGGTCGATTGGCTGATTAATAATGCTGGCATCAGCCAGCGCTCACTGATCAGTGATACGGTCACTGCGGTGGATCGTAGAATCATGGAAGTGGATTACTTTTCGGTGGTTAATCTCACCCGCAAAGTGCTGCCCGATATGGTCAAACGCCGATCAGGTAAGGTGATTTTTATCTCCAGTGTCGCAGGTCTGGTCGGCACCCAATATCGTGCCAGCTATGCCGCAGCTAAAGCCGCTGTGCATCTGTGGGCCAATAGCCTGCGTGCCGAAGTCGGCGGGCAGGGGATCGGTGTCAGTGTGGTGTTCCCCGGATTTGTAAGAACCAATGTCTCAGTTGCCGCTCTGGTGGGTGATGGCTCCGCGCAAGGAACGATGGATGACGCGCAGCATACTGCGATGAGTGCAACGGACTTTGCCGAGAAAACAGTTAAAGCATTGCTTGCCCATCGTGAATATATCGTGGTGGGTGGGGCGAAGGAAAAAGTCGCGGCTTTGCTATCACGAATCTCACCGACACTCTTATATAAAGTCATCCGCCGTTCCAAAGTCACATAATCCAAAGTCACATAATTTTGCATAGGCAAAGGTCAGAGCACCTCGCAATAAAAAATCCCCACTTGATCACAAGTAGGGATTTTTTATTGATCGATTGCCGTGCGCTCAATCGATTTAACGCACGACGGTCTGATTAAGGCTTCGCAACCTGTGCTGCAGTGGTGTTGCCATTGGTTGGCTTAGCATCCAAACCAATGTTATTCACGGCACCGCCGCCCAAGACCTTATACAAATTCACTTGGCTGACTAAACTTTGCTGTTTCAACGTGATTTGTGCCTGCTGACTTGTGAACAAGTTTTGCTGAGCAGACAAAACGTTCAAATAACTATCTACGCCAGCCTTAAAGCGTGCTTGAGACAAGTCATAGTTCGATGTTGATGCTTTGACTAAACGATCTTGTGCGGCAAGACGATCATCCAGTGTCGCACGCGATGCAAGCTCATCAGAGACCTCACGGAAAGCCGTTTGGATGGACTTTTCATACGCGGTGAGTGCAAGTTTTTGATCGACTCTTGCAACATCAAGGTTGGCACGGCGCGCACCACCATCAAAGATGGGGAGATTGATCGAAGGCCCGATATTCCACAAGAAGGCACCTGATTTGAAGAGATCAGACAAGTTTTTGCTCTGGTAGCCGACACTGCCTGTCAAACTGATCGAGGGGAAATATGCGGCTCGCGCGGCAGCAATATCTGCCCCTTTTGCTTTGAGCGTATATTCAGCACCCGCAATATCAGGTCGATGTTGGAGCAATTCACTGGGTAAGCCTGCAGGCAAGGTTTGACTGGCTGTAATTTGAGTAATCGCCCCTTGCGGAAGCAAATTATCAGGCACAGGTTGTCCGACCAATAGTGCAAGTCCATTACGATCCTGAGCAATTAGCGTTTCAGAGTTTTTTGCAGCCAGACGTGCTTGTTCAAGGGTAATCTCAGCTTGTCGCAGCGGCTGTAATGAAATAATGCCCGCTTTAAATTGCTTGTCTAAAAGACCATAAGAGTCTTGCTGCGCTTTAAATGTTTGCTGAGCCAGTTTAAGTTGCTCTTGATCAAAAGCAATCGCTAGGTAGCTTTGGGCAATCTGACTGACCAGCGCAATTTGTGCAGTAGAGCGTGCGCTCTGGGTCGAGAAAAAGTTCTGCAATGCCGAATCTTTCAGATTGGCAATACGTCCCCAGAAGTCGATTTCATAGCTACTTAAACCGAGGTTTGCGGTGTAAGTTGATGTGTTACTGTTTTTGTTGCCGTTAGTCGCATATCCACCATTTACGCCAAGCGTCGGAAACTGACTCGAACGTGCCAATTGATATTGCGCACGTACTTTATCCACATTCAGGACCGCCGTACGCAAATCACGATTGTTCTCAAGTCCCAATTGAATCAACTGCTTCAGTTGGGGATCGGTAAAGAAGTCCGACCAGCCTTGAGACGCAATCGATGAACCTGCTGGATCATTGGCATTTTGCCCCAGCAGCGTTGGGAACGCTGCCGAAGTCAAATTGCTCGCTGCCGCAGGATCAGGCTGACGCAATAGACTGGTACATGCTGATAACGCCAAAGGCAGTGCCAGCAGGGTGAAAGCAACTTTCACCGATTTGGACAGGGATTTGACACTGATTTGATTTGATTTCATTTTTCAAGATCCACTTTAGTAGGGGTGGCAGATGTTGGTGTCGCTGTAGCTGTTGCATTAGGCGTTGAATTGCCTTTAAAAATACTGCGAATCCACAAATAAAACACAGGGATCAGGAATACACCCAATACGGTCGCACTGAGCATGCCGCCGATAACCCCTGTACCAATCGCATGCTGACTACCTGAGCCTGCGCCATTGCTGATGGCAAGCGGCAGTACGCCCAAGATGAAAGCAAATGAGGTCATGATGATGGGGCGCAGACGAATCCGAACCGCATGCAGGATCGAGTGAACCAGATCCTCACCTTGCTTTTGCAGGTCAACCGCAAATTCCACAATCAAAATTGCATTCTTCGCCGAGATCCCAATCACAGTGAGTAGCCCCACTTGTAGATAGATATCATTGGACAAGCCGCGGGTCCATGTCGCAAGCAGTGCACCCATCACCCCCAGTGGGACAACAAGCATAATTGCAAATGGAACCGACCAGCTCTCGTAGAGTGCCGCAAGACACAAGAATACGATCAGCATAGAGAGTGCATATAGAGCGGGCGCTTGGGAGCCAGAAGTTTTCTCTTCTTGCGACATACCGGTCCATTCAAAACCGATACCTGGTGGAAGTTTAGAAACAATCTCTTCCATGGTTTTGAGTGCATCACCAGAGCTCTTACCAGGCATTGCATTTCCTTGAATTTCAAAGGAAGGAAAGCCGTTATAGCGTTGCAATTGCGGTGCGCCGTAAGTCCAGCGACCTTGCGTAAACGCGGTTAATGGCACCATCGCGCCCGTGTTACCGCGCACATACCATTTGCCCACGTCTTCTGGTGACATGCGCGAATCTGCTTCACCTTGAATATAGACCTTCTTGATACGACCATTATCCAAGAACTGATTGACGTATGAGCTACCCCATGCGGTGGAAATCGTATTGTTGATATCCGCAATCGACACACCCGTCGCACCCGCTTGCGCGTGATTGATATCAAGGTTGTATTGTGGTGAGTCCTCTTGTCCATTTGGACGAACGCCGACTACGGTCTTGTTATATTTCGGATCCATCGCGGCCATACCGAGCAGTTGATTACGTGCAGCCATCAACTTTTCATGACCTAGACCGGCACGGTCTTGAAGATACATATCAAAACCATTGGCAACGCCCAGCTCAATCACCGCAGGAGGCGGGAAAGCAAAGACCATGGCGTCTTTAAGCTGCGAGAAAGCGCCCATGGCACGGCCAGCCAATGCACCAACGCTTTGGCTAGGTGATGGACGTTTTTCCCAGTCTTTAAGGCTGATAAATGCAATCCCCATGTTCTGACCGGTACCACTAAAGCTGAAACCTGCAACAGAAAAGACCCCATTGATATTGTCTTTTTCATCGTTCAAGAAGTGATCTTCAACTTTCTTAATCGTTTTCAGCGTACGTTCCTGAGTCGCTCCGGCAGGCAGTTGAATTTGACTGAACAGAATCCCCTGATCTTCATCAGGTAGGAACGCGGATGGTAAGCGCAAGAACAGGAATGCGGTAAGTGCAATGACACCGGCATAAATAAGCAGATAACGTGCACTTTTTGCGAGCATGAAGCCAACTAAGGTTTGATAGCGTGCACTGCTGCGATCAAACATACGATTAAACCAACCGAAGAAACCTTTTTTCTCATGATGCTCAGGATCGGGTGCTTTCAATAAAGTCGCACAGAGTGCAGGCGTTAGAATCAACGCGGTGATCACCGAAAGACCCATCGCTGTAATCAGTGTCACAGCAAACTGACGATAGATCACGCCGGTAGAACCACCAAAGAAGATCATCGGCACGAAAACTGCGGATAGGACCACACCGATACCAATCAAAGCGCCCGTGATTTGATCCATCGACTTACGCGTGGCTTCTACGGGCCCGAGTTTCTCCTCATGCATCACACGTTCAACGTTTTCAACCACCACGATCGCATCATCCACCAGCAAGCCGATGGCGAGGACGAGGCCAAATAAGGTCAGGGTGTTGATTGAAAAACCGAACAGATTCAAAATTGCAAAGGTACCCAGTAAAACAACAGGCACCGCAATTGTTGGAATCAAGGTTGCGCGGAAGTTTTGCAGGAACAAATACATGACCAAGAAAACCAGCACAATCGCTTCAATCAGCGTTTCGATCACGTTTTTGATTGAAATTTTGACAACAGGTGTCGTGTCATAAGGAATAACAACCGATAGTCCAGCTGGGAAAGTCGGTTTTAATTCCGCGATTTTTGCTTCAACTGCTGCCGCAGTCTTCAACGCATTTTCACCAGCAGCCAGTTTGATCGCAACCCCAGCAGCAGGTTGGCGGTTATAACGCGCGATGGTGTCAAAGTTCTCACCACCGAGCTCAATACGTGCCACATCACCTAAGAGAACTTGGGCACCATTAGTGGTCGTTTTGAGGAAGATTTTACGGAAATCTTCAGGCGTTTTTAGTAAGCTTTGAGCGGTTACCGTTGCATTCAAGGCTTGACCTTCAACAGCGGGTGTACCACCCAGTTGACCTGCTGAAACTTGAGCATTCTGAGCTTGAACTGCAGCAGTCACATCTGCCGTGGTGAGTTGATAGCTATTCAATTTTGCAGGATTGAGCCAAATACGCATCGCGTATTGCGTCCCGAAAACTTGGAGATCACCCACACCTTGCACACGGCTCAGTGGATCAATGACGTGACTCACGACATAGTCAGAAATCGCTTTACCATCCATACTGCCGTCGGTAGACACAAAACCCAAGACCTGCATAAAGGTACGGCCAGACTTACTGACGGTAACCCCTTGCTGTTGCACAGATTGCGGCAGTAAGTTGATGCCGGCTTGCAGTTTATTCTGAACCTGAACTTGCGCGATATCAGGGTTGGTGCCGGCTTTAAAGTTCAAAGACACCGAAATCGCACCATTTGACGCACTGGTGGAGGACATGTAATACAGCCCATCCAAGCCTTTCATCTGTTGTTCGATAATCTGAGTGACGGAGTCTTCAGCAGTTTTTGCTGATGCACCGGGATAAAACGCACTAACCGTGATGGTCGGTGGCGCGATATTCGGATACTGTGATACCGACATACTAAAAATAGAGAGGAGCCCACCCAGCATGACTAGTGCGGCGAGCACCCATGCAAATATGGGTCTATCAATAAAAAAACGAGACATAGCAACCGCTCCTTAAGAATGAGCCGAAGCTGTTGGTTTTGTTGCTGGGGTTGCGGCAGGTTTTGCTGTGCCGCTGACAGGTGTATTACCTGCTGGGGCTGCAGCACCTTCTGGCGTTGCCAGCGTTGCTGTTACTTTCGTGACGCCGGGTCTGATCTTTTGTGAACCTTCAATGATCAGACGTTCACCGTCTTTTAAGCCGCCAGTCACGATCCATTTATCGCCTTGCGTGACAGAGGTTTGCACCACGCGAGGACTGACTGTACCGTCTGGCGCAACGACATAAACTGACGCTTCACCTTTAGGGGTATGGGTCACTGCGGGTTGTGGGATCAAGAACGCATCATTTGCGATACCTTGAGTAAGCTTGGCTTTGACATACATGCCAGGCAGTAGGAGCCCATTTGGATTGGGGACCAGTGCACGGAGGATGACTGAACCACTGGCGGGATCTACGCTCGCGTTTGAAAACTCAAGGCGACCTTTGATCGGATAGGCACTGCCGTCTTCAAGCGTTAGGCTAATTGACGCGCTATCCGGTTTACGTAGTGAGCCAGACTGGATTTGTTGACGCAGTTTGAGCATATCGGCGCTAGACTGGCTGATATCCACATACATCGGGTCCATTTGTTGAATCGTGACCAGTGCTGTGGCTTGATTTGCAGTGACTAAAGCCCCTGCAGTCACATTAGATACCCCACTTTGCCCCGTAATTGGTGAGCGAACTGTGGTGTAGTCTAGATTGATTTGCGCATTGCGGAGTGCGGCTTGGCTTTGAGCCAGATCTGCTTCGGACAAAGCGATTTGTTGGTAAGCGTTATCGTATTCCAATTTGCTGACCGCATTGCTTGCCACTAAATCCTTATAGCGTTTGCCGGTCACTTGCAGTGCAGCAAGGTTGGCTTTGTTGCGCTGAACCGTTGCTTGAGCCGCTTCAAAATTCGCACGCAGTACAGCAGGATCAATTTGATACAGAGCCTCACCTGCTTTGACGGTACTGCCTTCGGTGAATAAGCGTTTCTGAATAATGCCGCCGACTTGTGGGATCACCGGAGAGAGTTGATATGCCGCAGTGCGACCTGCAAGTTCAACATACTGAGTCACTGGCTGACGCTGGGCCACAATGACCGTTACATCAGGTGGAGGCGCGGCTCCCTCTGCTCCGCCGCCATGTCCACCAGCCGCATCTTTCTTGCCACAGCTACTCAGCGCGATGCTTGCAGCAAGGGTTGATAGGACTAAAACAGTAGACCAAGTAGCCGATTTTTTATTGAGCATTTGATTTGATGTCGTGTGGTGCGATTTCATAACAACCCCTTGTGATCATAGACACTGCTGAACTGATGTTGCGAGCAAATCGCAATAATTAACAGAAGCATTAACATGTTGATTGTGTAAGACAGTTAAGACGGTGATGTGAAACAGTGTTTTTTTTCAAAAAAAATCTGGTAAACCATGAGATCTATGAATATAGACGATGTTGCAACATAATTCAGCAAGGATGCATCACACTGTTTCAAAAAGCGTACCGAATGGTATAGTTTGCAAAGAGTACTGCTTAGTACAGAATGAAGCAAGTACTCGATGCGATTAAATTTCAAAACTTAACATTTCAATTCGGAGTATCCGCAAGGGGGACAATCGGATGATTGTATAATCTGTATCGATCAATACAGATTATGGCTTAACTTTTCGGGAAAAGCCAGCATTTCTCATTCTCTAAATTAGTATTAAGCACGTCATCCAAGAACGATTGATGACGGTAGACGATGTCAATCAGTGCGCGGGCATAATGCGGGGTGATGGCATTATTGCCGAGGCGGCACTGGAGCGGTACGTTGAATATTGCTGCGGTATTGGTAGCAAGGCAAAGCCTTCTAAGCGGACCTCGACGACGGGATCAGCAGACGTAGCACGATCATGATACGTCTGCTGATCCTCTGTACAAGCTTGGCTTACATAGGGTTAATGTGCCGAGGGTTCAGATTGTTTCACGGGGTCTGTACTCGGTGGTTTCTCTGTCCTTGCAATCTCTAAGGCTTTACTGTTTACAGGCGGTATAAAGAAGTCGGACGGCCTCGTAAAGAAGTGCCCGAGGATCAGCTGGCCTAGCGGGATCCACTGATTAAAGGATACGCGACGCGCTTTCAAGGCGACAAACAGTGCTAGAGAGAAACTCACCAGTAAGTTGGTCATCCCAATCAGCAGCACACCCAGAAATGAAATCAGCACGGTCGATAGATCGATGTTTGCACTCAAAGTGTACACCGATTGTGCAAAGTTAACTGAGGCAAAAGCAATGTGACGAATATCCAGCGGTAAGCCCAAAATGTAACCGATGGTGCCCATGCTGCCCAGCATGATACCGAACCAGAAATTACCGGCCAATGCCCCTAAGTTGTTTTCAATATAGGTCGAAACTTTATCAAGACGTTCGGTCGACATCATTTTTTTCAAACGACGATGCTGACGTAAACGCGTCCCAACCGAGTGATAAACGGCTAAATTATCGTAATATCCCGCAATCAATCCCGATAAAAAAAGACAAACTCCCGCAATCGCAGCATGTGGAATCGCCAGCGAGTGAAATGGATTGATGTCATGGAGTAGTACCAGTGCCTTTTGCGGCGTCAGTAGCGCTTGGCCAAGGAGGATTTGCCACAGATACGCAATCAATAAGCCAATGGGCATCGCAACCGAGATATTACCGATAATCGCAATGAACTGGGTACGCATGATATTGACGGTGAGGCGCGCCAGATCCGCCAGCTGAGTCAACTGCGTCTGCTTGGTTTTGCCACCTTGGTGCACCGTGGCGGCTATCGCGGCAGCAGTCATCGCTGGTTGCTTGGTGGCAACCGTAAAGTGCAAAACATGAATAAATATAAAGCCGAATGAATAATTCATGCTTTGTGTGACGGCTTTGATAAACGGTGCGAGTACTACTCTACCGAGCAATACTTTGATCGTTGCCATACAAGCAATAATAGCGCCTGCACCCATTGCAGAGCGCAGCATGCCGAAATAGCCTTTACGATCATCCGTCACATAATGCCCACCGGTTTTACTGGCATTCTCAGTCACTTGAAGTGCCATGAGTTCGGTGTTGGTCGAAATCAAATCGCGGATACTGGCATGACTCTTTTGCTCATGGATCAAGAGCTGTATCGTTGTTAGCAATGGATTTTCGGAGTAAATGACTTGAATGTTTTTTAAGACAGTCTTGTCTGCAGCGTTCTTGTCTGCGCTATTCAGCGCATCCATTTTTTCTTCTGCATCCAGTTTGTCAGATTGTTCGATATAGGGGATACGCTGAAAACTCAGAAGCAGTTCAAATAATAACTCCATGCGCATCAAACTTTGTTCAATCCGAATCATCAGATTGGTCAAGCGTATGCTGACACCATAACGTTTGGTGTTTTTACGCAAACGAAACAGGACATCGCGACATTGCTCAATCATGACCGCTGTTGGGCGCTCGTCAGGAATGAGTGAAAGTTGCTCATCAGAAGTGCTTTCATCGGGAATAACGGTATTGGTGTTATTGATTTCACGCAAATATAAAGGCTGATAGCTTTCAACAAAATCAATCACTTCTCGATTTTGAGCCATAAAGGGTGATTCAAACTCATCAATGCTCGGATCAATACGAATCAACTCGGGCTCAAGCCCCATAGCGGTAATTCGATAGGACAAGACCATCAGCGCATTCAAGAGTTGATGTTGTGCTGAGTGCAACAATTCATCCTGCGGCTCAGAGGTCGCGAGGCTATGAATCAAACGATACCACTGTTGTGGTTTGATCGTGTTCAGCCAGCGTTCGTCACTTTCTTTATAAAAAACAGTATTAAATAAAGTGTCGATTTGATAGTCCAACTGGATGGGTGGAATGACATGCCAGATGATGCGCTGGGTCAGTGCCGTAAAAAAACCATCATTGGCCAGTATCCCGATGTCACTGTAAAGGCGAGCAGGAGAGTAGATGCGTAAGAGCGACAGTAGGTAATCGGTAAAAATATGCGACAGGTCAGTTTTCTGCTCTAGCAAGTCAACCCAGATCTCAAAGCGGTCTTCAATTTCAATCGGATTATGGCTGGAAGCAGGACGGATTTGTTCAATCAGATCAAATAAGGGTTGCAGTGATGGCTCATCGATGTCCACCTGCGTCTGCATATTGCCAATCAGCACTTTAAGTGTTGGCTCTAAATTTTCCAGCAATGCTTTTGGCATGCTGGCATGTAGGGTGTTGATTGATTCTTCTTGCATAGGGCAGTATTTACCAGTCCAAATGAAACAAATTTATTTTTAAAACTAAAATGCAGCAAAACTTTTGAAAATA
Source organism: uncultured Moraxellaceae bacterium (assembly GCA_964373105.1). Classification (GTDB taxonomy): domain Bacteria; phylum Pseudomonadota; class Gammaproteobacteria; order Pseudomonadales; family Moraxellaceae; genus Aquirhabdus. Next base: position 36,435 of record CAYJTU010000010.1, read on the forward strand.
TTCAATAAAGTGGGCGGTACATCGTTTGTCTCTACAAAGCACTGTAGAGCAAGTTTATGAAACTGTCTGTATCAAACCGTGTTAGTTCTTGACGATGAGCGGTTGTTTTGGAAGGATGAATAGTGTGTTTTTTGCTCAAGCTATTGAAAATTAATAATAATTTATATTTGTTGATTAAGTTCTTGTTATTTTGTTACATTTTTTGAATCGGATACATATGCGGGGCAAACCGCATATGATCAGTTGGGGCTTAATTTAAGCGCGACAAGGCGAGTTTGGCCAGATTAATCAATGAGTCTTTATAGACAGAATCGGGCAGTGTATCCAGTGCGGTAATCGCGCGATCGGTTTCTTCCTTGGCGCGCATTTGGCAATACTCTAAACCACCACTGGTTTTAACCAAGTGCACGATTTTGTCCAGATCATTCAACCCACCAGTTTGAATACTGCGTCGAATCATTTCGTTATCGGTGTTATGGACGCGTTGCATGGTGGCAATCAGCGGCAGTGTCGGTTTACCCTCGGCAAGGTCATCGCCGATGTTTTTACCCAAAGTTGCCGCATCAGAAGTGTAATCCAAGATATCATCGATGATTTGGAATGCATTACCGAAGTGTTCGCCATAGGCTTTTAAGGGCGCACGGAGGTGTTCGGTGTGGGCAAGCAGCGCAGCACCTTCAGTTGCGAGCATAAAGAGACGTGAAGTCTTACCATAAATAATTTGCAGATAGTCGGCTTCAGTCGAGTCGGGGTTGTGCTGATGTTGTAATTGCAGGACTTCACCTTCGGCAATTTCACAAGTGCCACTCGACATGATGTGTAGCAACTCTAAATCACCCAAGCTGACCAGTAAATCAAAAGCACGCGCAATCAAGTAGTCACCGACCAGCACAGCTGTCGCATTGGTCCATGTCGCATTTGCCGTTGGGCGACCGCGACGCAGACCGGATTCATCGACCACATCGTCATGAACCAGCGTCGCAGTGTGGAGCATTTCAATAATTGCGGCCAGTTTCAAATTATGAGCAGCATGCTTAGTATCGAGGACTTCATCAAAACCGCAGGCGCGTGCAGCGAGCAAGGACATCAGGGGGCGCATTCGTTTGCCACCTGCTTCAACCACATAGCTACTGACTTGCAAGACCAGAGGGACTTTGGAGTTGATCCCTGTTTTGATGAAGTGATCCATTGCGGCAAAGTCATCGGCGACTGGCTGTAATATACTATTGAAGTCGGTCATATTTAACGCTGCTCATAGCGGCTCATAGGAGCACGATTTAACGAATTGAATGTTTCACTAAAAGCGGATGCCAGTAGATCAAAACGGTTTGAAGCAAACAGCCTTACAGATTGTAAAGCGTCCACACAAAATCAGGGTTATAAACCTCATGCGACACCATGCTAACCGCGTCTGGATTTAACATCCAGTCTTCAGAATGCATTTTTTATGCTAATTCATCCAGCGCGGGATCAAGTGAGCAAATATTTTGCGCAATCTGGTGATAAAATGTGCAAAATATTGCTTGTCGTCGCATCGTAAAATCTCTACAATGCGCGGTCTAATGATTTGTATGAATCAACCCAGTGACGCAG
>CAYJTU010000011.1:0-37691 GCA_964373105.1 uncultured Moraxellaceae bacterium
CGGTGGACAGGGGAGGTACCAAAAAGTTTCAGGAAGTGATGAATAAAGCAGTCCATCGCATGAGTCATGCGCGCTTATCAAGGTTTAATAATGCGGTGGGATCTCTGATGCAGCATCAAAGACTTCAATGCCTTCGCCTTTACTTGTAGACTCCATGCGACTGTACAGCACCTTAAATTGATCCTGTAGATCCATCAATTGCTGTGCTTGTGCCGCTACGGTTGCATTCAAGGAGTCGAGTAAATCATCCAAAAAAGCCACGCGAATCTCGAGCGTATCAATTCTATCGCCTAAAATGTTGCTTAAAGGCTCATCTAACTGGCGTTTGTCACAATGTTCGTTCATCATACCGCCCTTCACTTCATATTCAATTTATTGAGTGCTCAGTCTGCCCGATTGATCCGTTTATAGACCGATTATATCATTGGCACGAGTCACTTCTCCCGATACGGAAAAATAGCTTCATGGCATTGCTTACTTTACGCGACATTCAATTGGCTTTTGGCGGCCCTGCAGTACTGGACGGCGCGAGTCTTTCAATTGAGCGCGGTGAGCGTGTCTGTATTATCGGCCGTAATGGCGAGGGTAAGTCTACCCTACTCAAACTCGCCAGTGGCCAGCTTTTACCTGACAAAGGTGAAATCGCCAAGCAAGGCGGCCTGCGCATCACCATGCTCGAACAAGATGTGCCGATGACTGACGGCAAAGTTGCCGATATCGTAGCCGGTGGTGCAGGTCCAATCGCGCAGGTCTTGATTGACTATCATCATGAAAGTGAAGCATGTGCACTGGGTGATATGGACGCCTGCGAGCGCATGAGCGACCTGCAAAGTAAGCTAGATGATGGCGATGGCTGGGCACTTGAACGTCAAGTCGATACCATCTTGGGCAAGATGAACCTCGATGGCAATGCTGACCTGTCTGATCTCTCTGGGGGACGAAAACGTCGCGTACTGCTGGCCCGTGCACTGCTAACCCAACCCGAATTGCTACTGCTCGACGAACCAACTAACCATTTGGATGTTGAAAGTATCGAGTGGCTTGAACAATTCTTGCTGGATTGGCCGAACCTGACCATGATGTTTATCAGCCATGATCGCGCCTTTGTTGATCGCTTGGCGACACGCATTGTTGAGCTTGATCGCGGCGTACTCCGCGGTTATGAAGGCAACTATGCCCGCTATCTCGAACTCAAAGCCCAACAGCTTGAAGCCGAAGAAAAACAAAGCGCGAACTTTGACAAAAAACTCGCTGAAGAAGAAGTGTGGATCCGTCAAGGGATCAAGGCACGCCGTGTCCGTAATGAAGGCCGTGTCCGTGCTCTTGAGGCACTTCGCGAAGAACACAAAGCACGCCGTAGCCAGCAAGGCAATGTCGCGTTGGTCGTACAAGATGCCAATCGCTCTGGGAAATTGGTCTTTGATATCGAAAATCTCTCAGTTGGCTTTGGTGATCGTCTACTGGTCGAGAACTTCTCTGCCATGGTCATGCGCGGCGATAAAATCGGTTTGATTGGCGATAACGGGGTTGGTAAAACCACGCTTATCCGCGCATTATTAGGTGAAATGGAACATGGCGGTTCGGTCAAAACGGGGACGCAACTTGATGTGGCCTACTTCGATCAACTTCGCAATCAACTCGATCTCGAAAAAACCGTGCTCGAAAACGTCAGCGAAGGCTCTGACTTCATCGAAATTAACGGCAATCGTCGTCATATCCTCAGTTACTTACAAGATTTCTTATTCTCCCCCGCACGTGCACGTACACCCGTGAAAGCACTGTCGGGTGGTGAACGTAACCGCCTATTGTTGGCACGTTTACTGATCCGCCCATCTAATCTTTTGGTGCTCGACGAACCGACCAACGATCTGGACATGGTGACCTTGGAGCTGCTTGAAGAAGCGATTGCCAGCTACCCAGGAACCTTACTGCTGATTAGCCATGATCGCGCATTTGTCGATCAAGTCGTGACCTCCACTTGGGTGTTTGATGGTAAAGGTCAAGTCGAAGAATACATTGGTGGATATAAAGATTATTTGGCGCAGCGCGAAGTACAGCAGCGTATGAAAAAGGCGCCTCCGGTCGCCGCAAAAGCGATATCCACTGCGACAACAGCAAAAGCATTACCCAAAACGGTAAAATTGAGTTATAAAGATCAAAGAGAATTAGACGGATTGCCTGCAGTGATTGCGGCACTCGAAGCTGAACAAGCCGACTTAGAAAGCAAACTGGCCGATGGTACATGGTTTGTCACTGATGCGGCAGCGGCTACGCTCGCGTCAACACGTTTAGCCGAGATAGAACAAAAAATATTAGATCAATTAGAGCGCTGGACGACCTTAGAGGCGGCTAGTCAAGGAGCTTAAAACAGCATGAATCACCAAGGAATGGAACGCTTGCCTGTCATAAACCATTTAAAGGGATCTCGCGTAGCCAGCGTCATGGCTATCGCGGTCAGTGGCGTACTAGTCTCAAGCTGTAGTCATATGGGGCTCGGTAGTCAAACCAGCCCTCAAAGTCGCTACTTATATGATGCGCCTGCACAAGCATATACCATTGACTTGGGCGCGCAGAATTTTCGTGGGCAAGTTCGCCTGCGTGATAGCTGCACACCTGAAGGCTCTAGTTTAAACATTTATGATAATGCCGGTCGTTTCTTCCGGATTGATGCCGTAAATTTGATTAACAATCCTAATATCGTCCTGCCTGAATTTGCTGACGATACCACCACGCGTGATTTGATCTTTCGCTATTACATGGAAAAAGTAAATCCAAATGGCCGGATCATTATTCAGCGCAACGTCAATAGCCGTATGGGCTCATCGCTTTATGCGGTGGTCCAATCTGAAATCACCGTCAAAGACCTGACTCAAGACTTGAATACAACCCGCTTTATGGGTTATCTGATCACCCGTCGTGGCAATATCGGATACGTGATCCAGCATGAACAAAAATTCTATCGTTCAGATCGTATGCTCGAGATTCTGGGGTTACTGGCATCGGAGGTTCAGATTCCAGGCCGTCTGCCGACCAATAAGAAACAAGAAGATAACCCACTCTATATCGATTTGAAAAACTCAACACCCGCTCAAATCGAAGAATGGAAAAAAGCAGCGCAGTGCGGTGAAAGCAACACGGGCAAATGGTTTAACTTTGGTGGTCAGTCCGAATCCAATGACAAAGTGGTCGACTACTCAAATCCTGATGGCAAAGCAGAGGCCCCAGTTCCGGCCAGCAAGACTGAAGCCCCTAAACCCTCATTTTTCAAACGGGTATTGAATTCGATCAACCCATGGTCTTCCTCATCACCGAATCCATAAGTCTAAATTAACCTCATTGCCGATGGGTACGCTTCAGTACTCATCGGTTTCACAAAAATCTCAAGTCGCGACCCTGATCCCATGAGTGTAAGCAGTACTCCCCCGTTTAAAGCCAAGTTTCTCTTGCCCCAGTATTGGGGGATTTGGATTGGGGTCTGCATCCTCTTGCTCCTCGCACACCTACCTTGGCGCATTCAGTTGAGATTGGGTCGCTGGTTGGGTGAAAAATTTTGGGCACTCGGTAAACGGCGTAGAAGCGATACGCTGATCAATCTTGGCCTGTGCTTTCCTGAACTCTCCGAAGCTGAACGCTATGAGATGGGCATCGATGTGTTTAGGAACGGCGTGATTGGCTTCTTTGAAAGTCTGAGCGCTTGGTACACACCCAAGCGCTTTAACACGCAGGTCACGATTGATGGTTTACATCATCTGGTTGAGGCACAAAAACGGGGACAAGGGATATTACTGCTCGGGGGGCACTACACCACCCTCGACTTGGGCGGCTATCTGTCTTCACTATACTTCTCGGCTTATATCGTCTACCGCCCCCAGAACAACCCCCTGTTGGAGTGGCTGATCACGCGTGCGCGTTCCAATATTTTTAAGCAGCAAATTGATCATGACGACATGCGCGGTTTAGTAGGTGCGCTTAAATCAGGACAGATCGTTTGGTACTCCCCCGATCAGGATTTCGGTTTAAAGCAGGGGGTCATGGCTCCATTTTTTGGCGTCCCTGCTGCCTCAGTCACCGCGCCGCGCCGATTGATTAAAGTCAATAATTCGGCAATCTTGTCATTTCACTCTTATCGCCAAAATGATGAAAAACCACATTACCACCTCACGATCACCCCTGAGCTGCTAAATTATCCGTCCAGTGATCCTGTCCTTGATGCGACACGGATTAATGAGATGTTTGAAGGACTGATTCGTATCGCACCGACCCAATGGATGTGGTTTCATCGGCGCTTTAAATCCCAACCCGAAGGTGTGCTATCACCGTATAAGCTAGCCGCAGAGGCGGAAGAACGTCAGGGAAGCTAAGCGTCATCAAGATTTTCGGGCAGCAATGATGGTGAAGGACAACCGTACAATTGAATGGTAACTGACTTTGCGCTCTAGATTGAAGACGACCCATCGGCTTTAGCCAACCAGTCATTCACACCCAGTGCAGCCTGACGACCACTGGCAAAGCAAGCCGTCAGCAGATATCCACCTGTGGGTGCATCCCAATCCAGCATTTCACCCGCACAAAAGACACCAGGCCACGCTGTCAGCATCATCGCCTCATTGACCGCAACCTGCGCTACACCGCCAGCAGTGCTAATCGCCTCATCAATCGGGCGCATGCCCGTAATTGGAATCACAAGTTTTTTTAGCGCGCTTGCAACCGCCGTGGCATCCGTCCACAACTCACGCGGCACATACTCACGAAGCAGTGCCGCCTTGACCCCATCCAGCCCAATCTGACGGCGCCAAAAGCTCGTCAATGATTGCTTACCGATAGCTTTGGATAGCTGAGTCACTAGCTGTGTTTCAGTGCGATGCGGAAAAAGATCAAGGTTTAAAGCTGCACTTCCATTCTCTTCTATGGACTGGCGCAGATGACGCGATAAAGCATAAATCACACCACCCTCCACCCCCTGCTCAGTGACGATCAAATCCCCAGATTTTTGCTCAAGGGTGCCATTCTCGCGTTGGGTAGATGCAATGATCGCTTTAACAGGCTCACCCGCCAAAGACTGCATGAAAGGACTAAAATTGACAGTAAAGCCGCCGTTGGAGGGACTAAAATCTTGAGTTGCGACACCTCGTTCTGCCAGCCATGGACGCCAAGCCCCATCGGCACCTAACTTCGCCCAGCTTGCACCGCCGAGTGCCAAAATCACGGCATCAAAGCGATAGGACTGATCTCCGTTCAAGGTTGCAAAAAGCCACTGCTGATTCTCACTGACACCTTGCCAATGATGCCGAAGTCGAAACTGGACGCCGCTTGCTTTCAAACGTGCAACCCAAGCACGGAGCAGTGGCGCCGCTTTCATCTCCGCAGGGAATACTCGACCAGATGACCCCACAAAGGTCTCAACCCCAAGGCTATGCACCCACGTCCGTAAATCTTGCGGCGTAAAAGCTTCTAACATTGGCAGCAGCCAATCTGGAGAATCATAACGTTGAACAAAATCATCGAAAGGCTCACTATGACTAATATTTAAGCCGCCTTTACCTGCCATCAAAAATTTACGTCCGACCGACGCTTTTTGCTCAAAGATCGTAACCTGATGACCCGCTGCCACGACACTCTCAGCCGCCATTAATCCCGCAGGGCCTGCACCTATGACGGCGACAGATGCAGACTTAGACAAAAGTGCTGGTTTGGACATAGTTGAATTCAAAGATTTTATAGATAAAGGAAGTCTAACATTACCATCCTATAAACTGGCAAAATAGCGAACATAGGATCAAGATACCGAACTCTATTTTATCATGATTGATGCTTGTGTTATTTTACTTGTGTTCGATCAATATGACCCGATATAACCGTTATACAAATCATGATCCTCGCTGCAATTGCGATATCTCGCACCATATTTCTCATTCAAGCGTAAGGTTGTCCCCATGTCTGCACATCCCCTCTCTTTTAGCACCTTGACACTCATCGGTCAGGATAGTGAAAAGTTCCTGCAAGGTCAGGTGACGGTTGATGTCACGCACATCAGTGCTGATGAGTACCGCCCCACTGCGATTTGTGATTTAAAAGGTCGTATCGCATTTGGGCTGTGGCTCACACGCAAAAGTCACGAGCAGATTGACATAGTCATTGCGACAGACTTACTGGATAGCTTCAAAGCACATATTCGTAAATACGGCGCGTTCTCGAAAATGGTCGCCTCAGACGCCACCTCTATATACCCAGCAGTGGTCAATGGACAAGCCGTCTTTCAAGCGACTGAGACGACAACCATTGCAGAGTGGCAAACAACTGCCATTGCCACTGGTGCCGCCTGGATTACCGCAGCGACCGTCGGACTATTCCAACCACAAGAGCTGCGTCTGCATCAACGTCAAGGCGTCAACTACGATAAAGGATGCTATTTAGGCCAAGAGATTGTTGCGCGTCTCTACTTCCGTGCGAAGCCTAAAGCATGGCTGCACCGTGTCGAAGGTTCAGGCGTTGTGCCACAGGCAGGTCAAAGTATTTCGCCGAATATCACTGCAGTAAATGTCGTTGCGACAGCGAATGAAGGCTGGGAAGCGCTCGTTGTGGCTAAACCTGAGGCACTGAATGAAGCGGGTCTGGTGATTTTAGATTTACCGCATGAACTCAGTGGTGAGGTAGGACGAGCAAGTTAATAAAAAGCAGGCTAAGCTGAACTACACGTTAAAACGCTGAAGGCTGGGAAACCAGCCTTCATTAATACCGAAATAACAACAATAAGTCCTACTTATCCACTAAAAACTTATCATTCAAAGCACCTGGTGTTTTCACAACGACATTCACAGCATCCGTCAATGCTTCAAAATCAGTGATATCACCAGGCTCCAGAACAATAATATCCCCTGCACCCCACTCTTGCCCCGCCATACGGACACGCCCTGATAACACCATCGTGATTTCTGTGGCGACTTTATGATAATGAGCGCTTTCGGTTTCACCAGCCTTATAGTGTTTGACTGCGACCTCACATGCATCGGTTGAATATGCTGTCGGTGTGAAACCTCCCACGAACCAGCCTTTAATCATTTCACTATGCTTAGCGCTATTCATCATTATTTCCTCTGTTGCTCAATAGCAATCTCAAACTGATTTAACTGTCGTTCTGTCTTTAAAGGATGGAATTGACTGAGATTGATCTGATACGTGCCTATCTTGCCTTGCTCTAAAATAACTTCATTGAGCGATGGGCAGATATAATATAAGCCCCCAATTGAAGCATCTTTACGAATCATATTTTGTGCTGCACGCACAAAATCTTGGCCATGAAAAAACCAATAAAACCCTACAGTAGCCATTCGACTGATGGGATTCTTCTCGGCAGCTTCAACGACCAGTCCTTCACTACTTAAACGCACGTAAGAATACCGAGGATGAACCGACGGGAAAGTCACCACACCTGCGTCCAGTTTTTTCTGGCGGAAGCTCCCTAATACCGTGGGAAAATCAACATCCAGTAATTCATTCCCATTAAGTATCAGCAACTCGTCATCAGAGTCGATATATTCTGCAGCTAGCAATGCCGTACATGCCGCGCCCTTGGTCATGTCTCTAATTCGTAGAATCTTGGCATCAGGTGCTAAAAGAGAAACCACATTGTCTAGATGATAACGCTGAATATCCACTTCACGTAAGGCCACAATAAAGCGAATATCCTCCCCTATCGATTGACAGCCTTCAATAAGGCGCTCTATCAAGGGAATTCCATCTAATTCTGTCAGGCAAAATGGATAACTGTTGTCTAAGGTATCTACGGAAGACAACCCTGCTGCGAGAATTAAAATATTCATGCTCGCCCCTCAATCTGATCAATTCTAGCTTGGATATTGGTGAGATTGACATCATCGACATCTTGAACAACCAAGACATGTGCGCCTGATGCATTGGCAGCTTTTATCCCGTTTTCATTATCTTCAACGATTAAGCATTCATCTGGACTAAGTCCAAGTTTAGCCATGGTCGTCAGATAGATCTCGGGATCAGGTTTGGGACGAGAAACATCACTTGCGGCAACCATTTGATCTAAGTATCCATCTAATCTTGCTTTTTCCATCATCACTTCAACAGTATGTCGTATAGAGTTAGAAGCAACGGCTAATTTATAGCCACCCGATTTTAACGTTGATAATGCATATTCATGGACAAAACGAGGTTTACATTGGGCATAGACGATTTCCATCGTATAGTCCTGCTTCATCTCATTGATAAAACGATGTAACTTGCGCGGGAGTCCAGACTCAAGCGACAGTATTTCCAATTTCTTACTGGTGGGTAAACCATCATAAGTTGTTAAATGATCATATCGACTGATTTCATAACCGAATAATTGCAATGCGCGATTAAGCGCCTCGTAATGCCAATCTTTTGCCTCAATCAGCACACCATCCATATCAAAAATTACAGCTTTAATTGTCATGTCATTTCACCAAAATATTGTCTTGCGCGCTCGGGATAGTCCGTACAAATCATTAAATTTGGATGTTTGGAAATAGGTAGAAGGAGACTCCATAAAGGTTCGATATTTTGTCCATGCAACTCTGGTGAAACAATACATACTTTCTTGCCTGAGTTAAGAATATTTTCAATAAATTCAGCATCATACCACGGTTTATCTGAAAAGTTATCCAACCAAATACCCTGTGACTGATCCAACCATGCGGGTGTACGTTCAACCTCACTCATACGTACAAAGACGGAGACACCCGCTTGTAAATATGACCGCATATCGGGAATGGACATATCAAACACAAACCAATTCGAAATATTGGCGTTCAACAAGATTTCTTTCAGGGCATGAACAAGCCCATCAGCTTTAATATTCAAAGCCAAAGGAAGATTACTCTGCCCCACTAAAGACAAAAAATCAGTCAGTGACATCTCTTTGCCAGTCGGCATATCGTGAGAAATCACCAAGGTTCCGTTACGATCACGAATATCGGTTTCAGTTCCAAACATTAAGTTAAAAGAGCGCGTAAATGCGGCGACCGTATTCTTCTCATTCGCATCAAGCCAATAACCACGATGGCTGAGGACCATCATTGGCTATCCCCTACAGCTTTTTTAGAAACCGCTAAAGACAAAAATAAGTTCAGATCTGCGGGAATACCAAGCCCATACATGCCTGCCGCTTCTTGCCCGATATTATGAATCCCGACCGTCTGGCCTTCATGAATCAATTGATCGTAGACTGGTGCAACATAAAACTCACCATTAACACGTAAGTCCTGATCAATCATGGCTTCAGCGGCTCTGATAAAATCGTGACCTCGTTTAAAGTTATAAATACCAACTGTTGCTTCATCAGAAATCACCTCTTTCTCGACCACCCGCGTGACTTTGCCGTGATCATCGAGTCCGACAAACGACCACTTCGGATCATTTGCCGTCATGGTCATGATCAAGCCATCTAATCGATCAGTGTCTATCTTGTTCAGATAATCATCGATCGCAACATCAACATACTGATCGCTGTTCGCAATCATCAGCGGCGCATCATTATCAATTAAATGCTTTGCCTTAAGAACCGTGCAAGCAGCCCCTTCGGTGATGCCATCTAATTGCACAATTTCACAACCAGGAGCCCACTCTTGCAGCTTCTCTATGAGTTGATATTCGATCACATGCGAACGCTGGCAAATAAAGATAAAGCGATGATCTTGCGTAGGGCGCAGGTTATCGATGACAACTTTAATCATCGGTACGTCATGAATCGGAATCAACGGCTTAGGGTCAAGATATCCCGCCTTCGCAAAACGACTTCCGGCACCAGCCATTGGAATTACTATATTCATGTATATACATCCAGATTTAAATTTTTGAATAAAACCTCAACAGCAGCCCGATTTCACAATCAAATTGCTGTTTTTACTAATCAAATATATTTGGTATGCCGAATTTTCCTCCGTCGAGCAATCGTCCCCGATCTAAGGATATGTCTCATTCAGCTTAAATTTTGCTTGATCGTTTCAAGTTTCTTTTTTGCATAAGAAACCAATCCAACCGGTTTATTTGCATTCAATAGTAGCGGATCAACACCTCTGCGAAACTCCAGATTATGAAGTGTCATTTTGGTCTGTTGACCGACATGAACTCTAACTTCCAAATTTTCACATATTTCTGTCAGTGAGAATCGGAGCAATGCCACACCCTCCGATTGAACAATGCTTCTAAATGAAGCCTTAGCATGTTGATTTTTTGCACCATTTGATACCACATCAATCTCAACTTCATTCAGCAAACCGCGCCACTTCGCAGAGATCGCCACCTCATAGTGTCCTGCAGCAAGGCGTATATAAGGGCCATGGAGTAAGAAACCGCGCTTTCCAGTCGTCTGAACACCCAGGTCAGAACTTTCACCGACACTTGTATACAAACGTGGATCATTCGCTTTTAATCGTAAGGGCAGACGCTCGCTAATAGGCTCCGTTTTTTGAAGCTTCACCGTCACTCGAGGGGTATATAACGCATGATTTTTTTGCGTTGGTATCGTTTGGATGACTCTTGGAAAGGAATGTTCTTTCTCCAAAAAATCGACTAGCTGATTAGACTCTTCTTTAAGGTTATCCAAAATCGGAGGAGGATCATTTGCAAAAAGAGCATCAACGTAACTCTGCGTATCCTGATCATCGATGACATCAATGCCTCGATAGCAAGAATTAAACTCAAAATTTCGCTCTGAAGTAATATCAAAAAAGTATGTGTGCAGTAAGAAACGCTCTGCCAAAAAAGCATGTTTAAATATCGCAAAAGAAATCAGATTACTCGTAAATAATGGTAAATCAATATTCTCCATAATCACTCTAAAATGATATGCAACATAATGTTGATTCACCGCTTCAAAAAACACATTAAAGATTGGATATCGAGTTAGAAACGGGTATGAAAACAAGAGCTGCTCAGGGATAATTCTTTTAAAATCAAACACCAATACATCATAATTAATAAATTTTAGAAGATCGTGTTTATACCCAAAATATAGACGATCGTTCCAAAAGAATATACTGGGGAATCCCGCTGAACTAGTCGTATGACCCCCTTGCACGCCAACCCGATAAGTAAACAAGCCCGCACCATCCGCTAGTGGACGAATATAGTTTTTCCTTTGAAAAAAAGATTCTATTTGGGGGTCAATAAAGCCAGACTCTGGTCCACATTTATCTGTCCGGGTCCTTAATATAAAGCTATGATCTGGGCAGGCATCCAATCCATTTTTCAAACTCACAATTTGGTGCAGATAATGTCCAGTACAAACCAAATCTGGTTCCTGAGATGTCACCAATATGAAGTCATAATCTTTCATGACTTTCGATATACTTTCAAATTTATCAATCTCTCCTACCCAAGTCGAAAATACGACTTGGTCGATATACCCTTTTACTTTCAAACTATAAAGAAAGCTTAAACGCTTAAGGAGAAACTGCTCGTCTCTTATAACACCCGTTACAAGTACCCAAGCTGAGTTTTGTATCATATAGTTCAAACCTTTATTGGGATCTAACAACTAGCTTACTGCTGTAGAACATGACTAAAAAATGTAAAATAAGGCTCTAGACAAGTTAAAGCAAGAAACGAACCAATCCAATCCTTTTAAAAGGATACCTAATGGTCATACAGAATTACAAGACTGAGATATATTAGCAATACATATTTAAATATATTACTCCGCTTAGGTTAAAGTAAAATTACAACGTAAATATTTTCCATACTCAACGTAATATAGAATCAATAATATCTATAGTTCTTTGCAAAATATACAAATCGAACAGACAACTATCGTCATGGTGATAAGCAGTGGCGAGAAGAGAAAACTAAAAAAAAGACTGTATACGGGACACTTCGCATCACATAATGCTGAAAATGACCCATGCAATGATTAACAACCCAAAAAATTCACTATTTGGTTCTTGTTGAAGATTAAAATGATGATTGGACTTGAGACTTTGAATGATGATCAAAGTAATCGACCACACGCCTCTGCCATGAGAAAAGAATACTGCATTGAAATGCCATCATATGCTAAAGGTTAAGCGTTTTGGGGTCGTTCCACAAAAAAAAGCGGCACATCCAATCAAGCACGCGCCGCTTACCACTTTATAAATCAGTGAGGAATGGTGTTTTACTCCACCGTCTTCAGCGGAACCCACTTGCCGCCTTCCACTTTGTAGAGAGTGATACTGGCTTTCTTTAAATCGCCTTTATCATCAAAGCTAATCGTGGTAGTGACTCCTGGCCAGTTCGCATCTTTCATCTTCTCGACATAGACTTTGGGATCACTCGAATTTGCGCGTTTCATCGCATCAGCCATGACCATCACCGCATCATAGTTATAGGCACCGTACAATTGGATTGGACCGTATTTTGCCGCAAAGCGTTTTTCAAAATCAGGTCCTTTCGGCACTGACGCCAAAGGTGCACCGGGCAGGCTGGCAATCGTACCTTCTGCATTTTTGCCCGCAAGCTTCATAAACTCAGGGGTATAAATCCCATCTGCACCCATAAACTGTGCATTTAAACCGAGATTCTTGACCTGTTGTGCCATCGCAGCACCCTGACCATCCATCCCTGCAAAGAAAACCAGATCAGGTGTTTTGCCTTTGATCCGAGTCAAAATCGCATTGAAGTCCGTTTCTTTATCTGTGGTGTATTCATGGGCGATCAGATTGCCATTCGCCGCTTTAACTGCTTTTTCAAACTCAGCCGCCAGACCTGCGCCATAAGCAGTCTTATCATCAATCACCGCGATGTGTTTCACTTTCAACTCATTAACCGCAAATGTCCCTAAAGCGCGGCCTTGCTGTACATCATTGGCCATCACACGGAATGCATTACTGAAACCTTGCTGGGTGTAGGTTGGATTAGTCGCTGAAGGGCTGATTTGTACAATGCCATTTTGATGATAAATACGCGATGCGGGTAAAGTCGTTGATGAGTTCAGGTGGCCAATCACTCCACTGACTTTATCATCCACCAACTGCTGTGCAACAGTCGTTGCAATCCGCGCATCTGCTTGATCATCTACAGGATCAAGTTTAAAGTGGGCTTTCTTACCCGCAATGGTAATCCCTTGTGTATTTAACTCATCCACCGCAAGTTGTGCGCCATTTTGCGCATCTTTACCTAAGTGCGCTTGTGCTCCTGTCAATGGTGCCGAATGACCAATTTTGATTTCCAGCGTATCTGCACTGGTAGAAGCGTCTTTTTTACTACATCCTGATAAGGTCAAGCCTGTTGCTACGGCGACCGTCAGTGCTGTCAGCACAATTTTCTTAGAATTCAAATGTTTCATATTTACCACATCCTGATGAAAGTCTTAAAACACAAAAAACATAAATCGCATGATCTACTCAATGTAGACACGCTTAAACTTGATGACGCACGATGCCAACAGTACAGCAGCCTTCATGCCAACATCTACCCCCTTTACAGCTTCCAACAAAATATTACATAGTCCAGCAATCAAACGGCGATTACATAGTCCAGCAATCAAACGGCGTTTGATAATCTGCAGGCTTAGTCACCACTAACTGACCGCAACTTTCGCCGCGCTCCATATATTTAATCTCAAAATGAGTACGTCGTGCAGTTGTCACCAACATTCGCTCATACGGCAGTCGCCAAACATTTTTTAGCTGCTCTTCCGCCTCGTCCAAGTACTCCTGAATATTACTCGCAAGCGTCAAGGTCGCGCCAGATTGCATCCGTGATAATAACAATTGAATAAATGGCATATTAAACCAGCGTTGGGCAGCATTCTTCGGTTCAGGATTAGGATAGAGAATAAAAACCTGTGCCAGACTTTGCGGTGGCACAGCATGGACAACCCAAGGAATCGCATCCGCATGGATCGATGTCAGATTGGTCAGGGGTTCCGTGGCCTTGCTATGGGCAAATTTTTGATATTTCTCAGCCGT
Source organism: uncultured Moraxellaceae bacterium (assembly GCA_964373105.1). GTDB lineage: Bacteria > Pseudomonadota > Gammaproteobacteria > Pseudomonadales > Moraxellaceae > Aquirhabdus. Next base: position 13,941 of record CAYJTU010000011.1, read on the forward strand.
GCGCTCAATGGCAAATAGATGTGTTTCTGAGTTCTGTGCCGCGAAAGTCAATGCATGCAGCCCGACACCCGCCCCAATTTCAAGTGCGAACCGAAGAGTATTGCTCTCTAAAGCAAGCTCAAAAAACGAAGGCCTGACAAAGTCGCGTGGGGCTTTAAAAACTTCGGGACGGAATAATCGCATAGGGGACATGGTTAAACACATATAAAAAAAGCAGGTTGATAAAACCTGCTTATTTAACCACTTTTCACTGAGGCCTGCCGCTCAATTTTAAAGAATGGCATGACGGAAAACCGTCAAGACTAGCTTGTCAGATCTTTGATCGTTTCGCTTGAGCCATTGGTTTTTACCGACTCAATACCGTTTTCACGGCTGGCTTCGCTTTCATAGAGCTCACTGGTACCGATTACTTGATGGTTACCCGCTTTAAGATTGAAATAAGGTTTTTCAGATTTGCTCACGGCACGCTCGTAGCGCTCATCCAAAGGGCTGTTAGTTTGAACTGATTTAATACCATTCTCAGCAGCAGCACGTGTCGTGTACAGCTCACTTTGCAGAATCACTTGATGGTTGCCTGCTTTCAATACGAAGTAGGTTTGTCCATCTTTACTTGTTTTTAACTCAAAATATCCAGCCATGACAGTATTCCTTGTTGATGAAAAATATCGAATAATGGAGGTCTCGCACGCATTCATCTTTTGTAGATTGTTTTGCATCGAAGTTCAATAGCTTTTTGTTACCAAAACAATTTTTCCTTATTCAAATAACGAACTTAGATAGCATCATTGGTCATCAAGCTAGAGTTTCTTCTGCCAAAATAAGGCATGTCCCATACGATCATCAAGGCTATAGCCCTCAAAACCTTGCTTACGATATAAACTTTGAGCAACGGCATTACCTGTCAGTACCTCTAGCGTCAGCTTACAATAGTCACGTGCGCGTGCAATGCCTTCCACATAATCAAATAATGCTTTCCCAACACCAAGTCCACGCGCATTGGGATGAACAAAAACATCATGAATGTTCAGTAGTGGGGACGCCGCAAAGGTTGAGAAACCCTCAAAACCATTGAGCACTCCTACCGCTTCGCCTTCATTCAGCGCCAGCAAAATCAATCGTTCAGGGCGTTTAAGCACATTAGCAACCAACCGCTGCTTCACAGCAATAGTCAGACCTTCCCCACCACCCATTGGGTCTTGGGCATAGCCATCTAATAGATTGAGCCACGCTGAGGCAATGGCCTCTTGGGTTAAATCCGCCTCAATGATTTTGATCATTGATTCCCGCCTGGACCAGACAATCGACTAAACGCGCCGCAATCACATGCTTACTGGCTTTTTCAAGCAGCACTTTTTCTAAGCCGAAACGATCTGAGAAAAACACCGTCATGGCATTATCATCGGATGCAAAACCGATGTCGCCACGAGAGACATCATTGCACGCGATCATATCCAACTGCTTACGCTCAAGTTTCCCGCGTGCATACTCTTCCATATACTGCGTCTCCGCCGCAAAACCAACCATAAAAGGACGTTTTGCATGCAAAGCGATTTGAGCAACGATATCTGGGTTCTTGACCAACGTCAGTGTCAAAGAGTCGCCTTGCTTCTTAATTTTTTGTTCCGCGATGTGCTCAGCGCGATAGTCTGCAACTGCCGCCGTCGCAATGAATACATCACAGCCCGCATCCACCGCTTGTTCACTGGCCGCGAGCAGATCTCGTGCCGACACGACATTAATGCGTGTCACGCCCTGAGGCGTGGCTAAGCTAACCGGGCCCGCAAGCAACGTCACGCGCGCACCCGCATCTCGGCAGGCCTCAGCCAATGCAAAACCCATCTTGCCAGAACTGTGATTACTGACATAGCGCACGGGATCAAGCGCTTCGCGCGTTGGGCCTGCAGTGATGACGACGTGTTTACCCGCCAGAGCACCAGTAGCAACTACGGCACCCGCGACATGATCTTTAAAATGTTTCTGCACTAGCACAACCAGCTCTTCAGGCTCCGGCATGCGCCCTGCACCAATATCCCCACAGGCTTGGCTACCCGAATTGGGCTCTACAACTAGTACTCCATAATCACGCAGCGTTTTTAAATTACGCTGGACGAGGCTGTTTTGCCACATTTGCTGATTCATGGCAGGAGAGATCAAGACGGGTGCGGCGGTCGCTAAAATCACGGTAGTCAACAAATCATCAGCAGCACCTACTGCGATGCGCGAAATGGCATTTGCACTGGCGGGTGCGACAAGCACCAAGTCTGCCCAGCGTGCCAGTTGGATATGCCCCATGCCTGCCTCGGCTTCAGGGTCTAATAGCGAGGTATGCACAGGCTCACCCGATAACGCCTGAAAAGTCAGCGGCGTCACGAATGCTTGCGCACCCGCCGTCATAATCACACGCACTGCATAACCCGCGTCTTTTAAGCGGCGAACCAGAACCGCGCTTTTATAAGAGGCAATCCCTCCTGTCACACCCAATAGAATATTTTTTGATGGCTCAGCGGGTTGTAGAGCGGGTACGGCAGCTGACGGTATTGCTGAAGGCATGTATAGCTACTCAAAATCGATTTGCATAACAATACCATTCAATCCAGAAAATTGCCAAAATACGCGCCAAAGCAACGCAAAAGAATTGGAATAAATTAGACATCTATCGATTAAAAATGGGCACAATAGTTCGATGAAAGCGATGATTAAACAAGACTATAAGAGCGATGACTGATGAGTATCCGCAACTGGCCTGAATCCGAACGTCCACGCGAACGCCTATTGGGGCAAGGTGCTGCCGCTTTATCCGATGCAGAGCTCCTCGCGATCTTCCTACGCACAGGGACCGCCAAACAATCCGCCATCGAACTGGCACGTAATCTCATTGAGCAGTTTGATGGGCTGGCGGGTTTACTTTCCGCCACCCCCAGTGAAGTGATGGCCTGTCATGGCATAGGACCAGCCAAATATACCCATCTCCTTGCAGCACTTGAGCTGGGACGCCGCCATACTGAAAGTGAACTGCGCCAAGGCGTGGGACTCAATGATCCACGGGTTGCCATCCGCTACATTACTCAGCAGTTGAAAGCCGAACGCCGCGAAGTCTTTGCGGTGCTGTTTTTAGACAGTCAGTTGCGTTTGCTGGCTTTTGAAAAGATTTTCTTTGGTTCGATGACCAGCTGTTCAGTGCATATCCGTGAAGTGATGAGCCGTGCTTTAGCACATCGTGCTGTACAAATGATCATTGCTCACAATCATCCCGACGCACCAGCACAGCCTTCGGAAGCTGATATCGCCTTAACCCAGCAGTTAAAGCGAGCCTGTCAATTATTTGATATACAATTGGTCGACCACGTGATCGTCGGTTCCACAGGCAGTCAATCTCTCGCGCTAAAGGGTTTAATGCCGTAATCGCCTTAATTCTAGACCGCTTCAAAAAGTGCGTTTATCTTAATGAAGCATCGCATTATTTCTGGTAATACAAAATGATCGTACGTTCCCGTCCCAACGCGTTTATTATGCTTTTTTCTTGGCGTGGTTCTATCCTGCCACAAATTGCGCCGCAGCTATTGTTTGTTATTTTCCTCTCAATTGTCGTTGCGCTGTTTGAACACGCTCATCCGCATATTTTCCCCGAACTGCCCGTTGCTGCGTTTTCCCTGATCGGACTCGCCCTCTCAATCTTCTTAGGATTTAGAAATAACGTCTGCTATGACCGCTGGTGGGAAGCCCGTAAAGAGTGGGGCGCCTTAATCCTGCATATGCGCAATCTTGCCCGTGAAAGTCTGTTGCTGGAGGTTGATGTTCGCCTGCGAATCCTGCATCGCGCCATTGGATTCACGCATATCTTAAATGCGCGGCTCCGGAATCAAGATCAAGCAAGCATTGCGACCACTTGGCTACCCGCGGCAGAACAGCAGCATTTTTCTGCGCATCCCAATCCACCTGATTATATTCTGCAGTGTATCCAGCTCGATATTTTAGCGTGCTACAAAGCAGATCAACTGAGTGACATTTGCTACCAGCAACTCACATCACGGGTGGCTAATCTGTCAGCTACACAGGCGGCATGTGAACGCATTCGCAATACGCCAGTGCCGTTTGCTTACTCTCTGCTCATCCATCGCACCGCTTATCTTTATAGTTTGCTCCTGCCGATTGGCTTAGGCAGTACCCTAGGTTTCTTAACCCCTGTGGTGGTAGGATTACTGGCGTATACATTTTTTGGATTAGATGCGCTCGGCAGTGAATTAGAGGAGCCGTTTGGAGTTTTGGAAAATGACTTACCGCTGGATGCCATGGCGCGCGCCATTGAAATCGACCTACTCGCCAGTCTTGGGGAAAGCGACATTCCTAAGCCATTGCAGCCGGTGAATTTTATTCTGCGTTGAGTTTCGTCTTCACGAGAAAGGCATCCACAATTCTGAAATGATCTTTTAGAGCGTTATAGTATTTCCCAAACCCCTGTTTGTCCTGCCACAAGCTGGGGCACATGTCCCAGTTTATGCCAAACCATATGGGCACCATGGAAGTCACTAGCCGTTGATACCAAGAACTCATGCTGTGCAACCAATCGATTCATCATCGCGCGAGTTGCTGGAGGTTCATTGGCCGCAGGTAGCTCAATCGCGCGTCCACCCGCTTGTTTGAAATCAATCAGTAATTGCCGTAAAGCAGTTGAGGTGAGATTGTTACGCGTTGGATGCGCCAAGACCGCTTGTCCGCCACTTTGGACGATTGCAGCGACACCATCTGCCATCGGTAGCCACTCCAGCGGTACATGCGCAGACTTACCCTCACCCAAATAGCGATCAAATGCTTGCTGTGCTTTATTGACCAGTCCTTCATTCACCAACCACTGCGCCAGATGCCCGCGCGTAATCCCTTCTGGACGACCATTCGCCAGTTGTAAGACTGCATCCCAAGCAGGTCGCTTGGTGATTTTTTCCAATTTCTCACAAATGGCGGCGGCGCGGCGTGCACGAATGGTTTGCTGAACCGCCAAAACAGCATTCAATGGCGCATAGTCTTTCATGCCCAAGCCTACGATATGAACTGAGACAGGCCGTTTTGTCGTTGCTCGGATCCACTGGGTTGACAGCTCTACCCCATCGACCAAATGAAGCCCAAGCGACGCTGCTTGGAGCCTTGCTTCGGGTAGTCCATCGACCGTATCGTGATCAGTCAGTGCAAAAATAGACACCTCAGCTGCATGTGCAGCCGTCACGAGATCTTTAGGCGACAATTGCCCATCAGAAAAGTAACTATGTGTATGTAAATCTGCACGCACTATCATCTATACTTCGACTTTAAATTCAGTGGAACAAGCGTAGCATGAAAGCATTGTTGGACTTCGTGCCTTTAGTAGTTTTCTTTTTTTTAGCCAAGACGCAAAGCATTTTTATGGCGACCCAAGGGCTAATTATCGCCAGTGTCGTTATTTATGGTTTGCACTTTATTCTCCAAAAATGGCGCCTAGAAAAAGCGCAATGGATTACGCTGCTACTGACCCTGGCTTTTGGTGGTCTAACGCTCTATCTCCACGACGATATGTGGTTACGTTGGAAATCGCCGATTATTAATTGGATTTTTGGCACCGCTTTTTTACTGAGCCCAATGGTCGGCAAAACTCCAATCCCTCTCGTGCAACGCTTTTTAGGTCCCGTTTTCGAACTCAGCAGCAGTGCTTGGAAAAAACTCAACCTCACATGGGCAGTGTTTTTCTACCTCCTAGGGGTATTGCATCTGATCTTCGCTTTTACCTTCCCTAAACTCTGGATTGATTTCAAAGTCTTCGGCGGCACAGCAATCATGATTATTTTTATGGTGGGGCAGTTTGTCATCCTGCGCAAATACTTAAAAACACCTGAAAACCAAAACTAAGCCCTATTCATCTCTTGTCGATAATGCCGTAAAAAAGAGGAGCGCAATTCATGCCATTATTTTCTGTATATGCTACCGACGTTGAAAACAGCATTGAAAAACGCGCAGTCGTTCGCCCACGCCATGTTGCGCGCTTAGAAGCCTTGCACGCCAAAGGTCAAATCATCCTTGCAGGTCCATGCCCAACCGATCACAATACACCGCCGACAGGCTTTACTGGCAGTCTCTTGGTGCTCGACTTTCCAGATCGTGCTGCACTGGATGCTTGGCTTGCCGAAGAACCCTATGTCCTTGAAGGGATATATGCGTCTGTTGTGGTTAAACCTTTTCTCCAGACTTTTATTAAGTCAAACGTCTAAACCTGAGCGAGAATTACTTGAGTACTCTGAACCGATCACGCTATACGATGAGCGCACTTTTCAACCATCAACGCGCATCCGCACTCGTTGCATTGATCGCGATCAGTCTAGGAACTTGGGTGCACGCAGAAACCCCAGCCAGTAATGTAGCAGCAACGACTCAAACCACAACAGCATCTGCCGTCGCAGAAACAGCAAAACCAGTTGCCCCCAAACCACCGACACTCGAAACACAACTCGCCAACCTCAGTAAGCAAAGTACCTCGCAAGCGTCACGACTCAATCAATTGGAAACAGCTAACCGCGATGCGCTAACGCGCAATCAAACTTTGCAGCTGGAAAACGACAATCTCACTGTCCAAGTCAAAGTACTGCAAAGTGATCGTGGTGCACAGATGTTCATCTACGGCGCAGTTGCGATCCTCCTTGGCGCGCTCATCGGTTATATCTGTGCCAGCTACTTTATGCGCAGAAGTAGACGTTGGTAATGTTCGGCATATGTCGTTACATTGAGTCATGCACCGCTTCTTGGACGCGTTAGATCGTTTGATAGCCGCATGACTGAATTTGACAATTATCTCGTGCATCAGCATCAGATCACTGAACAGGATCTGAGTCAGCAGCTCTCCGTGCTAGGGATGCATCAATGCCTGACCTTGGGGAAAATTGACTTTAGACATGGCGCTACGGTTCTACAGCTTTGGAAACTGTGGCGAAAAGTCAGACCCGCAAACAGCAGTCGTATACATCTCGTTGTCACCGCTAAAAATCCTCTTGCAGAACAAGACATTCGGCTGGCGCTGGCGAAATACCCAGACTATGCCGCACTGACCGAGCAACTACTTGCTCAATATCCACCCGCCATCCCCGGTATTCATCGATTAATCTTTCCGAATGATCGCCTCACACTTGATCTATGGTTTGGCGACCCTATCGATGACCTGCAGACCGGGCAAGCTCCAGTGATTAGCCCCCAACTTACGGGATCGGAACCGCCCTCATTTGCAGTCATCGGTGCAGGGATAGCAGGACTTTCAATCACGGAAGCACTCACCCGTCGTGGTTACGCCGTGACCCTCATCGAACAAGATCAACCACTCGCTGGCGCATCTGGCAATCCCAAAGCACTGCTCCTGTCGAAGCTCCCTAAACGGGGACGCGTCAGCCATAATCTACAAACGTTGGGTGCGCTCAGTACGGCACGCTGGTGGGGTCACTGGACGCCCAACGTCATCACGTCTGTCGGCGCACTACTGCAAGCCGATGAGGACGATTTAGAAAAAATCAAAGACTATCCAACCGATTTGGTGCAATTGATCCCACAACACGAACTTCATGCGCGTACTGGGCTCACCTCTGTACACCCACAAATGTTGATGCCGCGGGCGGTAGCTATCGACCCTCAAGCGATTCGTGACCATGTCCTCTCCTCGCCACTGGTGACTGTGGTACAACAGCGTGTTGCCCAATTAAAACCATCCACTGACTCTCTGTGGACACTGTTGGATAGTCATAACCTACCGATCATAGAAAGAACGCATATCATTGTTGCCAGCGCCAAAGACAGTGAGCGCCTTTGTCCAAGTCTACCGCTACTCACCGTCATCCGTGGACAAATGTCTTGGGTAGATCAATGTGATCACCCTTCAAGGTTGGCTTTAGGCTACGGAGGCTACGCAGTTAATGATGGTCATCGACTGATCCTAGGCTCATCGTTTATACGAGATGATCTGGATTGCGCATTACGCGCATCTGAACATCAATCAAACTTCAATTTATTGAATCAGGCATTTCCCGCCATTGCAGCCAAGCTACCCGGTATCGAATCATGGCAGGGTCGCGTCAGCCAACGGGTACTCCCTCGAGACTCGATGCCGATCGTCGGAGAAATTGCGCTGATGAAAGGCGTTTATGCGCTAACAGGCCTAGGCGCCAAAGGGTTTTCATTTGCGCCATTGTGCGCCGAGTTGCTTGCTGCACTGATATTGGGTGAAGCAATGCCTATACCCAATCAACTCATAACTGCCCTCTGCGCCGATCGCTTCATCAAAAAAGAGCGAATACGTAAACCGTATTACACTGCGCCAAAAGATAACTAATTGAATATTTATCATCAGCATCACGCCACACTAAATCGCTGTCCTGTGTCAAATTTTTAAACAACTACCGTATAGGGCGATCTAAATGCTTGAACAAAGATGGCGGTGTATCTATAGTGGGGCTGAAAAATAGATCAGATTAAGCATCGATGCTGAATTATAATTTTACGCAGTGATTGAATCGTGTAGAAAAGGCTCTGCAAACAACTGATATCGGTATGATCATTGCAAGTTGAAATACAGCGTTGAAATGAAATATAAGTGATGATTTGCACGAAATATGCAAAGCCACTCGATGTATTGCAACATTTTTTATCAATAATGAGCATTTGGCTCTGGTAGTCTTCCTAGTATCTAATTTTGGTCAACTTCAAATGAATGTTTTTACTATGAATAAAGCGCACACTAAATTCCTGACTTTGACCCTGGTGATCGCCACCTTAAGTGGATGCTCACTATCACCTGACTGGATACCTGCTGCTGGGCCAAATCGAGATAAAATACTCAAAAATCAAAAAACCCTTAATGAATCCGCAGTGCAAATTGTTGAAATCAATGACAACGTTGCACGCAAAGTTATTGCGAGTCAAAAACAGCAAACTTTCGCGACCATTATGGGCAATTCCGCCAAAATCACCACGATCGGTGCCGGCGATGTCATAGAAGTTTCTGTCTGGGAAGCGCCGCCTGCCATACTGTTTAGTGGTTCAATCAGTGGCGAAGGGTTAGCACCAAGCGCATCCAAATCAAATGCGCTTCCTGAGCAAATGGTTGATGAGACTGGGAACGTTAATATCCCATTCGTCGGGCAACTGTCAGTTGCAGGTCGAACCGCCGAGCAAGTGCAAACACTGATCGCCAAAAAACTAAAAGGTCTTGCAAATAGCCCTCAAGTGCTTGTCCGCGTCACGAAAAATAATACTTCCAATGTCACCGTGATTGGTGATGTGAATGCCAGTGTCCGCATGCCAATTACCCCGCGCCGCGCACGATTGCTGGATGCGCTCGCAGCTGCAGGGGGCGTAAAAGTTGCCGTGGATAAAGTCACATTACAGCTCACTCGTAATGATCTTGTCGCAGAACTGCCGCTACAATCCGTCATTCGGGATCCTAAACAGAATATCATTCTACAATCGGGTGATGTGATCACGGCGTTATTCCAGCCATTAAGTTTCACAGTTTTAGGAGCCGTGGATAAGAATCAAGAAATCAACTTTGAAGCCCAAGGGATCAATCTGGCCCAAGCAGTGGCTCGGGCTGGTGGGTTACAAGATAATCGCTCTGATGCGCACGGCGTGTTTATCTTTCGCTACGAATCTCCAGATGCCCTCGTGCAACGTCCCGATAACTTAGTCATGACGCCTGAAGGCAAAGTCCCAGTCATCTACCGAATTGATATGAAAGATCCAACCAGTTTCTTTGTCGCTCAGAACTTCCCCGTTCGCAACAAAGATATACTCTATGTTTCAAATGCTTCTGGCGCAGAGCTCAAAAAATTCTTAGATATTGTCTTAGGAACAGTCAGCTCGGTGCTCTATCCAGCCAGTGCGATTATCAGTATTACGAAATAATTGTAATGACGGATATCGTCCTCGATATTACGCGGATTATTGGTAGAGGTTTGAAAGGTCGACTCCCTACAGGCGTTGACCGCGTGTGTTTAGCTTATCTGGAACACTTTAAACACGCTCAAATCTTTATCCATATACACGGCCAAGGCATTGTTTTGACAGCAGAAGATAGTACTGCCGTTCGATCTTGGCTATTAAATCCCAATACTTACTCTCAGCTTAAAAAATCAGAACAAATTGATTTTATAGCCAAACTTATTGCGAGAATTCTTCGCAGTGCTCGGGTGAAACCAGCCCAAAATGCATTCTTTATTAATGTCGGGCATAGCGGTCTTGAACATTCGCGATACCGCCTTTGGTTAAAGCAAAACCCGGTACGTCCGATCTATATGGTCCATGATCTGATCCCGATTACGCATCCAGAATATTGTCGTGAAGGCGAGTTCGAGCGTCATACGATACGCATGAAAGCCATCATTCAAACGGCTGCAGGTATCATTACCAACTCTCAAGATACCCTCGATCAGCTCAACCAATTCACAGCACAGCATCAACTTCCAATACGACCCAGTTTGGTTGCGCATTTGGGTATCCTACCCACCACCGCGCATCGCAATGCACTCGCACCCATTCCCACGCCTTATTTCACTATGCTCGGGACCATTGAGCCGCGAAAGAATCATTTACTCGTTTTAAATGTATGGCGCAAACTGGTCGAGAAATATGGTCCGCGTACGCCTAAACTCGTTCTGATTGGGCAACGCGGTTGGGAGTGTGAACAAGTCGTTGATATGCTTGAACGATGTTCATCCTTAAAAGGCATCGTGATCGAATTATCAGAGGTTTCTGATCTGGAGCTTTCTGGATGGCTACAACATACCGAAGCCTTGCTCTTTCCGTCTTTTGCTGAAGGTTTTGGTTTACCGCTCATCGAAGCATTGCAGCAAGGAGTTACTGTCGTCGCAAGTGATTTGCCCGTGTTTCATGAGATCGTTGGTGACGTCCCGCATTACCTTGACCCGATTGATGGTATTGGTTGGCTCGCCGCTATTGAAAGAATCTGGCTTGATCAGCAAATCGAAACCCTTCAATCAATCAAGCCTCTACCAACCTGGTCTGATCACTTCCAAAAACTTGATCACTGGTTGACTCAATTATGAGTTTCAGAACAACGCCGAACACACCACATGAGCCGCTTGTCAAATACTATGCTCTTGGTTTCTCGCTGCGAAAAAGGCACCTCGTCAAGCGCTTTGTCAATCAGCCCATCCGCTTCGTATATTTCGGCTGGCAAGTCCCCGCCAATTCGTTGTTAATTCTCTGGGGAAATCGCTCAGCTCCTCATGGTCTATCACCCAGTGTAAAATTAATCCGTCTAGAAGACGGTTTTCTGCGATCCATCGGCTTAGGAGCAGATCTCACTCATCCTCTTTCTTGGGTGATTGATCACACAGGAATTTATTATGATGCAACACGGCCATCTGACCTTGAAAATATTTTAAACTTCACGAATTTTGATACTCAGATACTCAGTCGAGCGCGTGCGTTATCTGCAAACATCATCTCGTTGGGGTTAACAAAATATAATCTTCACGGTGAATCTTGGCTTCGCCCGATCAGTGCACAGCGTGTGCTTTTAGTGATCGGTCAAGTTGAAAGTGATGCCAGCATTCAATTTGGCACTTTGGATATTCGAACCAATTCGGCATTGCTTAAAACTGTTCGTCAGGCCAATCCAGATGCAATTGTTCTCTACAAACCGCACCCAGATATTGTCGCTGGACTTCGAACTCAGGGGAAACTGGACGCAGAAGACTTGTGCAATGACGTCTTGACTGACGTTTCGATGAACCAACTCCTCACGCAAGTCGATGAAGTCCATGTCATGACCTCATTAGCAGGATTTGAAGCGTTATTGCGAGGTAAGACCGTATTCTGCTATGGTCAGCCTTTCTATGCAGGATGGGGACTCACCATCGACCATGAGCCGCACATTCGACGTACACGTAGATTGAGCATGGACCAGCTGATTGCGGGGGCACTGATCCTCTACCCCACCTATGTCAGTCGCAAAACCCATACTTACATCAGCCCGGAACTGGCTTTGAATGAGTTGGTAGCATGGCGCAATGAGCATAAAATGACACCAGGCATCTTGCGTAAATTTTTTCGCATCCTTTTAAGTCGAAAATAACAGGAATAACAATTGCATGCCTTTCTTTAAACGCCTATTACAGCTAAAATAATCACTATGCTATTAGATCAATTAGGCTCCGCACGTAAGATATTGATGTTACAAGGTCCTTTTGGGCCTTTTTTTCGTAGCATCGCGGAACGTTTGGATCAAGCAGGCTATTCCGTCAACAAAGTGAATTTGAATGCTGGCGATGCTTGGTATTATCCAAACGGTCTTAATTATACAGGTGATTTGGACGACTGGCCGAATTGGCTTGAAGAACTGATACTTACCGAGCATATTGAAGCGATCATCGTTTTCGGTGATGCACGCATCTATCATATGTTGGCGCATGAAGTGGCATTGAAGCTGGGCATTTTATTTTTAGTCTTCGAGGAGGGCTATCTACGACCAAATTGGATCACTCTGGAGCCATGGGGAGTGAATGCACACTCCACCCTAAGTCGTAGACCGGAAGATTATGATGCTGAGCCTCCTGCCGCTCCACCTGATCAGCATATTTCAGACCATTTTTTTTATCGTGCAAAACTATCGATTTGCTATTACTTTTTAACGATCTGGTTCCGCGCTCGATTCCCGCACTACACACATCATCGCGAAATGAGTGTGATGGAGTTTTTTCGTTGGTTGTTCTTAGGCAGTTTTCGCAAATTTTGGTACCAATGGCGTCAACGTCCCATTCTTGAAAAACTCCGTCTAAATGGGCGTGGCAAAACGTTCCTGATGCCATTACAAGTCCACAATGACAGCCAACTTTGGTTACATGGCGGACACGCCATGGAAGCCTATATTGAACAAACCATGACGAGCTTTGCAAAGCATGCTCCACAAGACAGTATCCTACTGATCAAACACCACCCCTTAGATCGTGCTTATCGAAATTATACGAAGCTCATTGGCAAACTCGCAGAAAAATTAGATTTGAAGTCGAGGGTATTGTATGTCCATGATATACACTTGCCTTCTCTTTTCCCCCTACTCAAAGGGACTGTCACAGTCAACTCATCGGTTGGCATGACGTCCATTGAGTTGGGTGTTCCAGTTAAAACATTGGGGAAGGCGATTTATCATATCGTCGGTCTGACGCATCAAGGTGATCTCGATAGCTTTTGGAACAATCCTCAGCCCGTTGATTTAGAATTAAGTCGACGTTATAGAGGCTGGCTGATTGCGAAATGCCAACTGCAAGGAGCCGTATACTTACCTGAACTCTTAGTTGATCCCAGAGCGTTTCTAAAAACACCGTCGATTAAACATAAAACACCCAAGCGCCATGAAAACCCAAAAGGATCTGTCAAACACAACACTAAGCGCAAAGTTTAATCGCTCCAAATACGTGATAAGAATTATTTTATTTTTTTATAAACCGCTATCGTCTGCTCTGCACACTGTTGCCAGTGATACTTTTTAGCGACCTTTAATCCCCTCTGGACCGCAGCTTCGCGCCAATCTTCATCCTGCAAGCAAACTTCTAAACTTGACGCGAACTCAATAAGATCATCAGGATCAACCAACTTTGCAGCGCCAGAGGCAACCTCCGGCAAGCAGGACTTGCTCGAGGTTATAACAGGGACGCCACTGGCCATCGCCTCCGCGACGGGCAAGCCAAAGCCCTCATAGATCGAAGGATAAACAAATAAACGCGCGCCGGCATAGATCAAAGGGAGATCAACCTCATCCACAAAACCAAGATAGGAGAGCCAGCCAGCACGCTGTGCAGCGTCGATTACATGATGTTGATGCTCACTTTGCCAGCCTTTGTCTCCCACTAGAACCAATGGAAAACGTGCTTTCACAACCAGAGGTAACATTGAATACGCTTTAATCAAATTCTCAATGCGTTTCCTCGGTTCAATCGTCGACACACAGAGTGTGTAGGCATTCGGGGTTAAACCATAACGCTTCAGTGTGCGTACCTCTGCACGAGACTGAGGTCTACACGTGTCTGCAACACCATGGTCGATTGCCGTATTACGATGACTCGGCCAACCAAAATAATCGATCACTTCTTGCCTGATCGTTTCCGATGGCGTAATCAAATGCTGGGCGACCCCTAACGTGGTTAGAAGTCTTTGCTCAAATCGCTGGATACGCTCAAGAGGATGTGTTTCTGGAAACTTTAAAACGGACAAATCATGAATAGTGGCAACACCACGTTCAACGGTAGATGGCAGAAAAAAATTAGGAGAGTGAAACACTGCTTTCTTCACATACTGCCCGACATATAGCTGCCCCAATGCCTTAGGCAGTTTACGCGTCTCGTAAACCACTTGACCTGATATGGGAATCGTTAACGGCTCTTTAACCCAGCGCCCATTTAAATAATATTTTAACTTAACAATGTCCTCTGAAACCTGAATTCGACTGACCAACTCTTTGGTATAGCGCCCAATTCCCGTCAGGGGCGGGATTAATGCATCAACGGCTATAATTAAGTTCATCATTAACTATTCAACATCCAGGTCAAAGTCTCTCGCAGTGGAATATCCGCAACCTTTCCTACAACGGCTTCTAGCTTATCACTTGATCCAACCAATCGATGAACCTCATTTGCCCGGACGAAAGCAGGATTTACATGGACATCCAGATCATGCCCCGAAATCTCGCGCATCATTTGCAAAACATCAAGCAACGAATGACCTTGACCCGAACACACATTAAAAATTTCGCCCTGTGCATCTGACTCTAATAAGCGTCTATAACGCTGTACAACTGAACGTACATCAGAGAAATCCCGAATCACGTTGATATTCCCTAACTCTAGATCAGGGGCACGCCGTTTAAAGTGATCAACAATTTTAGGAATCAAGAAATTAAGCGCCTGACCTGCACCGGTATAATTAAAAGGTCTCACAATCGTAATCGGCAATTGCTCATACCAAAGTTTAGCCATGTACTCCATACTGAGTTTACTCACCGCATAATCATTAGCTGGCGCTGCAAGCACCTGCTCAGTGATCGGCTCCACGATTGCATTACCATAGATATTGGCACTACTCGCGAGTAAAATGGAACGGGGAATATGGCCGCTTTGCACAATCGCATCAAGTATATGGCGTGTACCCACGACATTAGTGCGATAGATCGCATCAACATCACCATGAGCCACAAAAGCGATTGCCGCCAAATGCACCACAATATCAGGTTTCACTTGTTTAAAAACCTTAACCAAGCCATCGCGATCAAGCAAATCACAATGATAAAAAGAGCTTGAAGCAATACTTTGTGATGATGTAGATCCCAAACCCACGATATCATAACCGGCCGTACGGAGCTCTTCAGCCATATAACGTCCCGTAAATCCATTCACACCAGTGATCAATGCAGTCGCCAAAATTACTCTCCCTCAGTTATCTTCAATTTTAATGCCTCATAGGCCTGTTGTAAGTGGACAAAACGATATTGTTCGAAATAATCAAATACATTAGGGGGCTGTTCGAATGCAAAGGCTAATTCTTTATGCTCTTTTGCAAGATAAAAACGATTCAGTCCATCAAAATAAACGAATACGTAGTCCATCTCTGTGAGATATCCATCCCACTCCTCATAGCTCTGGATTGGAGAGTTTGGGAGCGTGGCTTCGACGATTAAAATCCATGGTCGATATTGAGTAAAATCCAATCCTTTGAGTACTTGCTCCTCGAAGCCTTCGACATCTACCTTTAGAAAATGAATTTGTTTAGGGGCATGCTCGTCGAAGACTTTAGTCAGAGTCGTTGTAAGGACTTCATAACTGGAGATCTGAATACCGTCTTTTTTATACTGGTTCGCGATATGAGGAGATGCGCTGGACAAACCTCTGGTTTCAGTCTCATAAAATGCTAAAGAACCGTCATGATCACTGATCGCAATTTGTAAATTAATATCTTCTGGACGGACACTTTGCAGATCATGATAATGCGCAGCAACAGGCTCAATATTGATACCTCGCCATCCTTTCAAATAAAAAGCGTGTGTCACCGAATCAATGATAGGATCATTAGCACCGACATCTACATAGAAACCATTTTCGATCAATTTCAATGCTCGCCAAAGTATGACATCTTCAAAATTCTGTGCATAAGATATAAATCTAATCGGTATCTCAGCCAATTGCGCATCTTGTGTATCAGTTTGCTCGTTAACCATATCTGACTCGCTACTGAAAAAAGACCGCCACATTGATCCACTTTTGATACTAAAAATGCCGTTTTATGCCTAATATTTTTATTTTTTGAGCGTTGAGTGTTTATTTTTCATTGCGCACTGAATCATAAAATCTGGGGCAAAATAATCATTCGCCCCAGAGTAGAACGTTTAAATCAATATGCCTTAAAACGAAGAGCCTTGCTCATTACGGCGAAGATCGGCTTCAACCATCATTTTACATAGCTCTTCCAAAGTTGTTTTTGGTTCCCAGCCCAACTTCGCTTTAGCATGAGCAGGATCACCAATAAGTAATTCAACTTCCGCAGGACGATGGAATTTAGGGTTAATTTTCATAACCGTTTTACCCGTTGCAGTATCAACTGCAATTTCATTGATATCCGTACCCTTAAACTCAACAGTGATGCCTGCAGCTTTAAATGCCATCGTTACGAAATCACGTACAGTTTCGGTACGATTTGTCGCTAGAACAAAGGTATCTGGTTCATCTACTTGCAACATTAACCACATCCCTTCGATGTATTCTTTTGCAAATCCCCAATCCCGCTTTGCATCCAAGTTTCCAAGCTCTAATACGTCAAGCTTACCCAACTTAATCTTGGCAACACTATCAGTGATCTTACGTGTAACAAATTCACGACCGCGTAAAGGTGACTCGTGATTAAATAAGATACCACTTGAAGCAAAAATGCCATAAGACTCACGATAATTAATCGCCATCCAATGTGCATAAAGCTTTGCTACACCATACGGGCTTCTTGGGTAGAAAGGGGTATCTTCTTTTTGTGGAATTGCTTGAACTTTGCCGAACATCTCGGATGTCGAAGCCTGATAAAAGCGAATTTTTGGGTTAACAATACGGATTGCTTCTAACAGATTAACTGGACCAAGCCCTGTAATCTCAGCAGTCGTAATAGGTTGCTCAAATGAAACACCGACAAAGCTTTGCGCGGCAAGATTGTAAACCTCAGTCGCTCCCGTTGTTTGCAACAAACGGATACTTGCTGATAAGTCTGTCAAATCATATTCAACGAGATGCAAATTAGGATTTTTTTCGATCCCAAGCTCTTCGATACGCCAAAAATTAACAGAACTCGTACGGCGATAAGTACCATACACTTTATAGCCTTTACTCAAAAGTAGTTCGGCCAAATATGCGCCGTCCTGCCCTGTAATCCCGGTGATAATTGCTGTTTTCATACTTCTCTCGACTTCGCTAGTTGATAATAAATACATTTACTCAATGAGTTTTTTAGATCTACTCTGATCTGTTTCAATAAATCTTTTAGTCCGTGTACGCCTATCGGTGATAGAGCATCATTAATAACGCTAACCCTGACTTCTTTTATCTAAAGAAATCAAGGAATTTATCACCAAATGTTTTCTTCGGTAGCGAACTGGTCTCAGGGACAATAGTGATTTCTTGAGTCAATGCTTCAACATTTGAAGACTGCTCTGTAGAAACCACATTATTAATGTTCTGATCTGGCGCAATGTTCTGATCTGGCGCAATGTTCTGATCCGGTACAATCTTGTGATCTTGTGCCAAGGTTGGCATTGGCGTGTTAATTTCATTTGCTTGAATGGCTTGGTCAGTTAACGCTTCGATCTCGGCCAACTCTTCAATCGCATAACATTCTATTAATGAAATTTTCATCGCCGACTTATCATCGATCAAAATTCGAACCTCTAAATCATCACATCGTTCTGATAATGAGAATTGCAAGGATGCAATATTGTTAGAGTGGGTCATTTTGTTAAATTTCTGATCAACGAGCTTCACAGTACCTTTCTTGTATGCAACATCGATACGCACCTGATCAGATAGACCCTTCCACTCCCCATGCAATCCAATTTCATAAATGCCGGCCGAGAGGGGAATATACGGTCCATAAATTAAATAACCCGCTCTACCCGTACTCACAATACTCTTCGCTTTACGCTCACCAACCTGCGTCAAAATTGCCCCATGGTCTCCCCAGTAACGTAAAACGGTATCGGATACGTCTGCTTCTGGCGCAGCCTTAACCGCTACTTCTACAGGAGTAATATTAACAACGGGTGATAACTCTTCTATTGGCGTAAATTTAAGAGCTGAAATTTTCATGATGGCTTTATCGTCAACCGCTAAGCGGACTTCAAGATCATTACAATCTTCATTCAAAGTAAATTGAAGCGAAGCGAAGGTACTCGAGCGCTTAATTCTGTTAAAGACTTGATCAAAAAGTTTAACGGCGCCTCGGTTGTAAGCAATATCGATCAGAACCTGATCGGACAAGTCTGACCACTCACCCTCAATCGTAATCTCATAATGTCCCGCTGCTAAATTCAGATAAGGGCCGTAAAATAAATAACCCGATTTTGCGGTTGACACCATACTTTGAGCTTTACGTTCACCCACTTGGGTTAGTAGACGTGAGTCAGAACCCCAATAGCGGGCAATGTTATCTGGTGTCCATTGTTTGTACCATTGGTTATCAAAAATAACATCCACAAGTTGTTGTGTTGCGCGTTTCCATGTTAACCACGGCATGTCTACAGAGAGTGGCGGGTGGCTAAGGTCCAACCAATTTTTAATACAAGTTGCTAATACATCTGGGGTACGCCCAGAGAAGTAATAGGCATGATCACCTGCTACTTCACGAAAAACGGGGAGGTCTCTTGCAATAATCGGGAGCTTCTTTTGCGAAGCCTCAATGAGGGGTAAACCAAACCCCTCGCCCTCTGATGCTGCAATCAAGCATGTTGCGTTTGCATAAATCAGCTCAAGATATTCATCACTCGCGTTTTTGAGCCAAAATAATGGGTAGTTACGTCCAGTGTTATTGAGCATTTGAACTAAGGAATCAACATTCCATCCTTGCTTACCCACGAGCACTAAATTTGCATCAATGCCCTGCATCCAAAGCTGTTCGAAAGCTAATAATGTTTGTAAAACACCCTTTCTTGGTTCGATCGTACCGACCATGAGGAAAGTTGGACGAGTAGACAACTTAGCCATGACCTCATCAACATCATCAGGTAAACCTTTTGTAGGTAGCGACTGCTCAACATCAGCACCTAGATGAAACCAGCCAATACTTAATGGTCGTTTGCGCTTTGGTCCAAATACACTTAACCACTCCACAAGATCATCAGCAACTGATCTAGAAATACAAAGCAAACCATCACTTTGCGCAAGGTGGGTAAGCCAGTGCTGGTGTATAGGCGGAACCGTCGACATAAATAAATCAGGTAATAATACAGGGAGTAAGTCATAAACAACGAAGTAAACTTTACCACCTAAATTTCTGAAATTTTTATAAAATTCATTTTGTTGCATCACAATATGATGCACTAAGTCTAAGCCTAAGAAGACATCACCATTATTGATTGTTATAAAGTCATTGACTAAATGGTCATCCGGTTGATTCAGGAACTTTGCCGTAAATTTTTTGGCATATCGATAGCTCACCCCATCTTCGGGTGAGGCATAAACAGGTTCAACTCTAAATCCCATGGGTGGATTGGTGAGTAGCTCATTGAGGATACTACGAACAACACGTTGAACCCCGCTGCGTGAATCCCGTTGAACCAGTTCAGAAACATCTACAAATAATTGCTTATCCGTTGATATAGGGTGGTTCTGTGCAATAGATTTAGAGATTTTAATAAAGTCATTCGGTAAAATACCATCAGGCCCTTCCTCATTTAAAGCTTTAATTAGCTTAGGGATGGTAGACGTTGTATCGCAATTTGAGTACTTCTCTTGATGAGTGGCATGCCAATCCTCGAGGGCTTTTAACGCAACTTTAGCACTCGCATCCCAAGTAAATTTTTTCGCTTGCTCCAAACCGTGCTTGATCAAATCACGTCTTAACTGATCATCGCCCAGTACACTTTGTATTTTCTTTGAAATCGCAATAGTGTCGAATGGATCGAATAGCGCATCCTCGCGACCAATCACTTCCGGTATGCTGGTGGTATTTGAACCAATCACTGGCGCACCACATGACATCGCTTCTAATGCAGGTAAACCAAAGCCTTCATGCCATGACGGAAATACAAATAATTCACAAAGATTATATAAGCTAACCATCTCTTTATCACTGACACGGCCAGTAATGATGACATCACTCGGATGAAGCCCACAAATTTTCACATGCTCTTCAAACTGACTTCTATGATTATTGGGCAATCCGCCCACAATCGCTAACTGATATTTTTTTCTGACGTCTTCTGGGATCAATGCAAAAGCTTGAATCAATCTTAAATGATTCTTGCGCTCATCGGTTGCCCCTGAGTACATGATGAATGGGCGAGGTAATCCAAATTTTGTGCGAAGCTGTTGCTCTGCCTCTGCTGAAATTTCAATCACTTTAAAATGGTCATCAGCCGCTGCGGAAATATTGACCGCACATTCAGCAGACACGCCTAAGCAATCGACAACTTCCATACGTGAAGAATCGGATATGGCCAGAAAAAGATCGGCGCGACTCAGATAATTTACCCGCTCCATATAAATCGTTTCGAAAAAAGGGTTTGGCGTCAAATAGACATCCCTTTGTAAAAGCGGAATCAAATCATAAAATGTGACTGCAGTTGGTATTGTCGTTGAGTATCGGCCAATGCTATGAATAGCGTTATCGTCAAACCCTTCAATTAAACTGGATATATGAACAATATCCGGCTTTAAACTCTCAAGAAATGCCTCTCGAATCAACTCGGCCCAATGCCGACGTGAAGCGTTATCTGGATTAAATGAATTGACAGGACTAACAGCATCCCAAACGCGAATATTTTCTTGAGGCAAAAAAGGATCAAATTCAGCGCGTAGCGGTTCAATGGTGTCAGGAAACAATCCGCTTAGCATGATAATCACTTCATGATCACCGCGATTACGAACCATAGCCAAAGCTAATGCAAGTGAGTAGCGCCCAATACCTCGATGACGACTTTCACATTGTGCACCCTGCAAATCAATCACTATTCGCATTACTTCACCTTTTTACTTGAATATGAATTATTTGTTAATTGGCTATAAATTTCTTGAGCATAAAACGACAATTGATTGGTAACTTCAGAACTAAGGACTTTTTTCACGATCTGATTGCCATTAGTTTTACCATTAAGGCCCGTTTCAATCTGATTGAGCCTAAACTCCAGCCCACGCGCTTTACGCGCACTATAATTATCGCTGTCTGTGTACTTTGTGATACTTAATATCGAACCAATAACAGGGAGTTCCTTCAATTTCAATCGTCTAATAGGTGCTTCAACTTGTGGCAAATTTGGAATCCCTAAAACCCAACCCGCTACAGGATATTGAGCAAGCGAATGACGCCAAATCGTAGACCTTAACCCAGGTAATTCAACCTTAAGCTCTTTAGCTTCTGAGGAAGCGAGGAGTTGCTTTAAGACACTCACTTTCGAATACCCTGCACGCAAGCGATTTAAGTAATAATCCATCCCCTGTGGATCAGTTGCTCTACCGAGAATAGTCTGATAAGCACACTCAACAAACCAATCGCCTTGGTAAGACATTAATTCATCTATCGTTGATGCAATGGGAATCTCTATGAGTGTTGGCACTTTTTTACCTACTCCATTTTAACCAAAAAATTATGACCATGGTTTTGGTCACTTCTTCTTGATATTTACCAATTAATTATTCAGTAACAATATCAAACCAACTTTCTTAAAACTTTTTTAAGCATTATCATTCAAGATAAAATCAAACTATCCAATATATGTCTAACAAATAAGCAAATTCGCACACAATATACAAAAGCCATATCTCATAATGACTTGATTCTATGAAATTTCTGTTTCAAGCAAATTAATTCTCAAATCCCTAAAATCCGCGAGAACAACATAGCCACCGGATTACTCTCTAAGCATCATTCTTCAGGGAAAAAAGCCTTTTTAGGAAAGTTTTTTTAGGCTCAGTTTTCCGGTTGGCTGTCACAAATGCTGACTTTCTATCATCTAACGTTCTATCATCTGTTGGTGCTAAATTATCTTCACTCTGAACCAATCCTAAACTCCGACATAATTGTTTAGCGCTTTCGTGCCACGATGTCACAGGAATACATTGCGATTGGACATCGCCTGAATTAATGCCTGATAACCAATCTGTGATACTCAAAGATAAACTATAAGGGTCATTTGAGTCGAAATAGGTAACTGCATCTCCCGCTACCTCGCGAAAAACACTGATATCACGGGCAAGGACTGGCAAACCATGCAAAATAGACTCAACTAAAGGCAACCCGAAGCCTTCAGCTTCTGAAGAAACAATCACCCCACTTGCCACGTTATACAGTCGTTTTAAAAGTTCATCACTACCGTCTTCAAACCACCAAAGACGCGCATTGTTTTGCGGATGAGATCTTATTTTTTGTTGGAGAAGATCGGTTTTCCAACCACTCCGCCCAATGATAACTAAATTTACATTGCAACTTTGCTGCCAAAGTTGCTCAAAAGCCAGCAAAGTCTGCAAATATCCTTTGCGAGGTTCAATAGTGCCAACCATTAATATAGTCGGTCGTTTGGCAATTTCTAAGAATATCTTCTCAACATTTTCAGGCAATCCCTCGCTAGGGAAACTTGCTTCAATATCAGCACCCAAAGTGATTACACTGACCTTCAATTGATCGGCATGCTTAAATCGGTGCGATAAATACCCCATCAGTTCCGCTCTTCCATGATGCGAAATACAAATCGCACTGTCGGAAAAATTAACTAATACTTTGATCCATTTGCGGAAATTGAGATAAGTTCTAAACCTAAACCACTGGGGATGCGTTAAAGGCAATATGTCATACACCATAATGTGAACTGACACCCCTTTGGCTTTCCAAGCTCTAAGCTGTTTTTTATACCTTGGCAGCAAATGCGCGGTCAGATCAAGTCCAAGGAATACATCCCCAGCGTTAACGACAATGACATCAGACTCTTTGTAGATTGCTGGATTACTTTCCTCTCGCACATAACGGTAAGCATGATCAGGCGTCGCATAAACTGGGCATATCTCATACCCAATAGGCGGCGAACTAATCAGCTGTCTCAACAATGCTCTTACTACACGCTGAATACCAGTCTTGGAATCACTCTCAAAAATTACGGATACATCCACTAATAATTGATAAGACTTTTGATTCAATGAGTTATTTACCAACGCACACCTGCAAGAAAAAGAAAACGGATTTAACTAAATATGGTCGTGATAAAAATGATAAGCATCATCAACCTGCTGAAATGAGTGGAGTTTCCCCTGCACAATAACTGCAGCATGATCACAATGCTCCCGAATAAATCCGGCATCATGGGAAACCAAAATCATTGCACGATCTTTTCTTTTCTCAAATAACTCATAATGACACTTCTCATGAAAACGACTATCACCCACGGCTGTGATTTCATCAATTAAAAAGCAATCGAACTCAACAACCATAGAAATAGCAAATGCTAGCCGCGCCGCCATCCCAGCACAAGGACCATCGCCGCGATCGAAGAGTAAGTGT
>CAYJTU010000012.1:0-23853 GCA_964373105.1 uncultured Moraxellaceae bacterium
TTTGGCCACATTCGATGTTCATCAAAATGTAGTGTGCTTTGTGGATCTTGTTGATCGGGTAAGCAAGTTGACGACGACCCCAATCTTCGAGGCGATGGACTTGACCACCTGCATCTTTGATTTGAGTCAAGTAGCGTTCAACCATGCCAACAACCTGATCGCTCTGGTCTGGATGAACCAGAAGTACGATTTCGTAGTGACGCATGTATAGCTCCTTACGGTTTGGGCAGCCCCTATCGAATCTTAGAGATGATAGAAGCAAGGAGGCACGCAGAAACGATTCTTTATCAGTGATTCTTGAAAAACCATTTCTAAATTAAAATCTATGCGTGATCGCAAAAGCGAAGCGCGGATTATACTGCTTAAAGTACCGTGATACAAGCACAACGCAATAGATACAGCCTCTTCTTTATCAGTATGAACAAAGAAGGAGGCTAAAGATCTTTAGAGATTGAATCAGAAATTCACTTTCTATACTTTCTTTTTGCGTTTACGACGCTTCAGCGGATACAAAAACTGCCCCACAAAGCCTTCAGGAACCTTCGTTTCAGCAGTCGTGCCATAGCGCGTAGGCAAATGCGCTGGCATATGAGCTGTTTTAAAAATCACATCATAAATGGGCAGGAAAGCCGCAAAATTGATATCTAAGGCTTCTTTTTCCGAGGAGTGGTGCCAGTGATGAAACTCTGGTGTTGCAAGCACCCAACGAAACCCAGGGAAGCGGAATCTTACATTCGCGTGGATAAAAATCGCATGGAATGAAATAAAGACAAGGTAGGCATACGTTGCGGCAGGAGAGAACCCCATAAAAAGCAATGGAATATAGCCGACGAAACGATTGGTAATAATTTCAATTACATGAACACGACTTGCCGCCAACCAATCCATATGATGAGATGAATGATGCACCGCATGAATACGCCATAATCTTGGCACTTTATGCATGGAACGATGTATCCAATAACTAAAAAAATCGACGATAATCAGAATTTCAATGAACTGCAAAACCAAAGGTTGGCTACTGACGAGCTGTTGCCATGTTGGATTGAGCCAACGATTAAACATAATTTGTGCAGGGATGATGGTAAAAAAACTGATCAACTGCAGTCCAATATGACTAAACATAAAGTACTTAAGATCTGTCACCCAGCCAGTACGAAGTAATTTCTGCTCTTTGTACTTGGCAAAGAAACGCTCCATAGGAATGAAGATTAGTGCCGCTATGAGCAATGTTAAAACGAAATAATCAAGCCCAGCATACATGCTACGACCATGATAGACCGGCTCAATTTGACCTGATGCCAGTAATGCCGCTAGGGCATTTAATAACATGCCAGACAAACCCCAGCGTCGATTGATATTACGCAGCGCACTGATCACACCGGAAATAAAGCCAATCGCAATACCTAGGATTAAAAACTGTCGAAGCAACTGCGTATTATAAAGTGGTCGAAACTCAGGTGTGGTCAGTAGATTTGGAAATAAAAAACATAAAGCCGCTAAGATCGCTAATATTCCCAAGGCGATGGATATGAACGCCGAGACTTTGCCAGTGCCGCGGGTCAGTTCACGATCTTCTAAGTTACGCCTAAGCAGTTCCGTCATTTTTTATCCCTAATTACTTATGGTTGTCTTTAATACATTCAAATTTCATGCCGCTCACTATCAAACTTTGCGTCGCGATGTGCCCTGCACAACAACAACACCCAACAATCGGTCATACCACGTAGGCAAAGGCGCAGATAGAAACCCGAGCCCAAAGGGTAAAAATACGCCAAACAGCAGTAATGTGACTAGCATTATTTTTAAAAGAAAAACTAACAGCATCAAACTCCCGTCAGGCTCAATGAGAGAGAATTCAGACAGATGCATAGGATGTATGATTGGATTGGTCAGTAGAATGATGATTACACAAACATATAATAAAGGCATCCCTAGACAACGACTAAATAAGCCATGTAGCCAAATTTTAAACACATATACCGATGGTCTTTTTATGATGGATGGATATGGTTTTTTATAAATGTTATTTAAAAATTGACCAATAGTCTGACCACGCCAAGTACCTAAAAACAGGTCAATCAGTAGAAGGGTCGATATCACGAAAACTGACTGTTTGAATTGAATACTAAGCATCAGGATAAATGAGCGCGCATCTAAAGGAGACGATAGATTAAACACACACCAGATAGAAATCCCCATAAGCCAAATCCAAAGTGTGCTATCGATCGTATGATCAATAATGCCTGCGCGGACCCGTTGATCACGACTCGCCATTTGATCAAGCTTATGAGCTGATGTAACGTCATTATATTTTCGTGGAAGAGGAGGAGGATTAACTACAGGTTTGTCCATAACAGCTAATCTTGTTCATCAAGATCATCATGACAAATCAGCGGTGTGGCGAGAACTTTATCAATCCGCTTGCCGTCCATATCGACAATCTCAAGGACCCAACCAGACCATTCAATCTTGTCTGCAGTCTTCGGGATGCGACCTAATTGCATCATCATGAGACCTGAAAGTGTATTGTATAATCCACGCTCTTCCTCGGGTAGATTTTTGATTTTCAGGCGATCTTTGATGTCATGACTGGGTATTAAACCATCAAGTAGCCAAGATCCATCTTCACGTTGAATGGCGTAGGAATCTTCATCATCGTCAGTTTGAAACTCACCAGTAATGGCTTCGAGTAAATCCTGTACAGTGACGATGCCTTGAATATCGCCATACTCATCAACCACGAGTGCCATTTCCGTCTGAGAACTGCGCAATAAATTAAGCAGCTCCATGCCGTTGAGCGACTCAGGAACATAGAGTGGGGGCTGCATGATCGCTTCTAAGTTAAGCGTTTCTTTATTAAATGCCTGGGTGAGGACATTCTTAGCCATTACCACACCCATCACGTCATTGATGCTATCCCGACAAACTGGAAAGCGTGAAAACTCACTTCTTTCTATAATCTCCAAATTTTTCTCAAGATTATCATTAACCGATAACCACGTTACATCAAGGCGTGGCACCATCAAGCTGGCAATCTTTCGATCATCCAGTCGAAATACATTGCGTACCATTTGATGCTCTTGTTCATCAATTAAGCCACTTTGTGAGCCCTCTACGAGAATCGCGTGAATCTCATCGGAGGTCATCTTGGGTCCTTGAGTATTTCTAATCCCAATCACACGAAGTACTAAATATGTTGATCCCGATAAGAATCGAACAATCGGCAGCATGACTGCTGTCAACCAGAGCACTGGTCGAGAAACGATCCGTGCTATGTTTTCTGGAGCAATTTGTCCTAAACGTTTAGGAGCAAGCTCTCCGACAACGATATTGACATATGTGATGATCGCGACGACAAACACAATAGACAAGGTATGAGCAACAGCCTCACGCATCCCTAATTCAAATAGATATTTAGCAACGGGTTCCGATAATGCAGCCTCACCTAAAATACCACTCAAAATGGTAATGGTTGAGATCCCAATTTGCATGGTGGACATGAAATCAGCAGGATCTTCTGCAAGCTTAGCTGCGGCAATTGAGCCTTTATCACCTTCGTCGATTCTTTTTTGCAAACGAACCTTTCGAGCGCTGACCAAAGCCATCTCAGACATTGCAAACACACCATTTAAGACGATTAAGAGGAATATAATCAGAATCGTCATGTGAGCGCTGCCATTCGTTTATTTTTCCTTATACTTGTCTCAAAGTGTTGTAACACGTTTCAAGCGTGACTTCTACGCATGGTATCAAGCGATAATTATGCCAATACCACACATCACAGTGAAGACGTTATTAAGATTTAGGCTTTTCTAGTTGTATAGGCAGCGCATTAACAACTAATGTCTTTGCCAATCGATCATGAAGCGTACGATTTTTCTGGGTAAATAAAGAAATAAAGTCAATCATAAAAATCAAAGAACCAACTAACGGCAAATTATAAGCAAGGTTGAACAGTAATGTTCTCAGCACGCCGCCTTGCATAACACCTGGTTTTAAACCACTTTGCTCATCTACGATTCGAATCTTGAATATGAACTTCCCAATGCTTTGACCGCGCCAGATGATCAGTAAAATTTGGAAAAGCGCCACGGTTGCAGCAACCATGAGAACCTGAGCCTGCATCTGTGGTGGTATCAGGGCAGAAACCTGTTGTTGCAGTTGTAAGGTCGTCTCCGATGTCGCTTTTTCCATGATCGTGCTGATCTTAGTGATCGTATCAAGGGGAATGATTTGATACATTCCAACCATGGTGACTATCAATAAAACCAGTATATCAACCACAGCAGCGGCGATACGGGTCCCAATGTTTGCAAGTGTCGAGCCATTTGTGAGCGTTGCTGCCGTTTCATCTTTAGACAACTTGACTCTCGAATAAACCCCTGCGGTTGCTTTTACACTGGGGTTTGTCGTGGCAGAAAACGGCGATACCAAAGCAGTCTTGTCTCCTGAAGGCAGATAAACCAACTTACCTCCAGTCAACTGCCCGAGTGGTAGCCATGCCTCCATTCCTTCATGCCATGCGAGATCAGTGAGCACAATTTGAGTATTCGCGAGCATCGCATTGACTTGCTCAAGAGTGTAGGGACCCGCTTGTTGATTATTGCGAGCTAGGTAGATTTGCATGTTTAAGAACGCCTGCGCCTATGAATGAGAGTATTAAATCTGAAATTATCTCGGTAAGAGATATGAATCTAAATGTGTTGGTTCAATTAAATTTAAATCGATAAAAAGATATCAAAAATTGTAATCAACAAAAAGCTCGTGTAAAACGAGCCTTTTGTAATTCCAGATGATATGAGTGACTCAATATCCGGATGATTTAATATCTTGATACTTATTGGTTTTGAGCCAAAAAGAACCAGGTATCAAGCACAGAATCGGGGTTCAAAGAAACCGAATCAATGCCTTGCTCCATGAGCCACAAAGCGAAGTCTGGATGATCAGATGGGCCTTGACCACAAATGCCAATATACTTATTGGCTTTACGACATGCTGAGATTGCCATTGAAAGCAGCGCTTTAACTGCGTCATCACGCTCATCAAATAGGTGAGAGACAATACCAGAATCACGATCCAAACCCAACGTCAGTTGTGTTAAGTCATTTGATCCAATGGAGAAACCATCAAAATGCTCGAGGAATTTGTCGGCAAGTAGCGCATTGGTTGGAAGCTCACACATCATGATGACACGTAAGCCGTTTTCACCGCGCACTAAGCCATTCTGAGCAAGAAGCTCAATCACACGTGCAGCTTCACCCACCGTACGTACGAAAGGAATCATGATTTCGACATTGGTTAAGCCCATTTCGTCACGCACCTTTTTCAGTGCGCGACATTCCAGCTCAAAACAATCACGGAAGTTGTCAGAAACATAACGACTCGCACCGCGGAAGCCGAGCATTGGGTTCTCTTCTTCAGGCTCGTAGAGTTTCCCGCCGATCAAGTTTGCGTATTCGTTCGATTTGAAGTCCGACATCCGCACAATAACAGGCTTGCCCGCAAAAGATACTGCAAGGGTTGCAATCCCTTCGACCAACTTCTCTACAAAGAACTCGACAGGGGTCGCATAACCGGCGGTACGTGCTAGTACAGCGGCACGTGTTTCACGGGGTAAGCTATCGATGTTGATTAATGCTTTTGGATGTACACCAATCATACGATTAATGATGAATTCTAAACGCGCCAGTCCAACACCTTGGTTCGGAATCTGTGCGAAGTCAAATGCACGGTCAGGGTTACCGACATTCATCATGATCTTGAATGCTAAAGGTGGCATGGAGTCGATCGAATTCTTTTGAACTTCAAAATCAAGTGCACCTTCGTAGATATAACCAGTATCGCCTTCAGCACAGGATGCAGTGACTTGAGTCCCATCGACCAATACTTCAGTCGCATTACCGCAGCCCACAATCGCAGGAACACCCAATTCACGTGCAATGATCGCAGCGTGACAGGTACGGCCACCGCGATTGGTTATAATTGCAGAAGCACGCTTCATGACTGGCTCCCAATCAGGGTCTGTCATGTCTGAAACAAGTACGTCACCCGCTTGGAGTAGGTCCATTTCTTTGATGGAGTTGATGATACGGACTCGGCCAGAACCGATGCGTTGTCCAATCGAACGTCCTTCACATAGCACAGTCCCTTTTTGCTTAAGCAGATAGCGCTCCATGGTGCCGACATTTTGACGGCTTTTTACGGTTTCAGGACGGGCTTGAACAATATAAAGCTTGCCATCATCACCGTCTTTCGCCCACTCAATATCCATAGGAGAGCCGTAATGCTTTTCAATGATTAGAGCTTGTTTGGAAAGTTCAATCAGCTCTTGATCATTCAAGGCAAACTTCAGACGATCCGCTTTATCAACATCGACCACGATTGTTGAATGCCCCGTGACGCCGCTGTCACCATAAATCATCTTTTGATGTTTGCTGCCCAAATTACGGCGAACAATGGCGTGTTTACCATTTTCGAGTAGGGGCTTAGACACATAAAACTCGTCTGGATTCACTGCGCCTTGTACCACGGTCTCACCCAAGCCATAAGCAGCAGTGATGAAAACCACGTCACGGAAACCTGACTCGGTATCCAAAGTGAACATCACACCCGCGGCACCCGTTTCACTACGCACCATACGCTGAATACCGGCAGACAACGCAACACCTTGGTGTGCATAGCCTTGGTGAACACGGTAGGCAATTGCACGGTCATTGAATAATGACGCAAAGACCTCCTTGATCGCGATTAAAACGTTATCAATACCACGAATGTTCAAGAAGGTTTCTTGCTGACCTGCAAATGAAGCATCTGGCAAATCTTCTGCGGTCGCACTTGAGCGAACAGCTACAGCAACATCAGGATTACCTTCTGAAAGGCTCGCAAATGCTGTGCGTACATCTTGTTCAAGCTCTGCCGTCAAGGGTGTGTCGATAATCCATTGTCGAATTTGCGCACCTGTCTTGATCAAGGTCTGCACATCATCAACGTTCAAACCCTGTAGTGAGGACTGAATGCGTGCATTCAAACCACTTTGCTCTAAGAAATCGCGGAACGCTTGTGCGGTCGTTGCAAAGCCACCTGGAACACTGACACCGGCACCTGCAAGATGGCTAATCATTTCACCTAAGGATGCATTTTTTCCGCCAACGCGGTCGATATCGTTTTTGCCGAGTTTGGCGAGGTCTATTACACGTGGTTCCAAGATGCAACTCCCAAGATAGTATTAGCAGGCTAGGCTGCTAGGTTGAAACTCATCAATTCACTGACGAATAACATGTTAGAGCAGAAATTTTGCAGTATTCGATCTATTCGCTATGCACGTTTGTGAGGTAGGACTTTGGATCAAATTAATCACTTCAATGTGTGGTTTTGACCTATCAAATTTGACAGTCTTTATCCGTCGCGCATCAGCAAAAAAGAATCTATCAATATACGTACTACTATAAAGACTCTGCCGCCTCAAGACAAACGCATCGTCTGCTTGAATGGCGCTTTGTTGTTCGAATTATGAGCAAGCAAGCCTTTATTTCTAAGTTGCTACTTTAATTCTAAATGATGACGTTGTGGTGAATGATGTTGTTGTGATTGTATTAATAGCAAGATGCTCGACCAAAGAAATGATTTATAGGTCACGCAAACTACAGATACCAACTTGAGATTCGCACAATTAAGCATGGAAAAAATCACATTGATCAGGCTATAGTAAGCGAATTATTTGTCGATCTCTGCTGCCATGACCGAATCCTCTGCGACATCACTCAATCAAACTAAGAAACTACATCGCACTGTTTTTTTTGTTTCCGATGGGACCGCAATTACCGCTGAAACACTGGGGCATTCGTTGTTATCGCAGTTTCCACAAGTTGACTTTGATATGCGGATTTTGCCTTATGTGGATAATGAAGCCAGCGCATTCGACGCGGTTGGGGTGATCAATCAAGCCGCTCATGATGATCAGATGCGACCACTGGTCTTCGATACGCTCGTTGATCCTGCAGTGCGCGATATTATCAATACCGCATCTGCAATGAATCTAGATGTGTTCGAAGGCATTCTGAGTAAAATCTCAACTGAACTGGGTGTTCCGCCTGAACCGATCGTAGGCAGCTCTCATGGCATGGTGGACTCCCAAGATTATAAATCAAGGATTGATGCGGTACATTTTGCGCTTGATAACGATGATGGCGCACGCACGCGCCAATATGATCTTGCCGATATTATCCTGATTGGGGTATCGCGTTCAGGCAAAACACCCACTTGCATCTATATGGCGCTGCAGTTCGGAATCCGTGCGGCAAACTATCCCATTACCGAAGATGATTTAGATGACAATCGTTTACCGAAAGTTTTGAAAGAATACCGTCACAAGCTGTTTGGTCTCATGATTGACCCCGAGCGCCTGGTGGCCATTCGTAGCGAACGCAAAGCGGGGAGTCGCTATGCTAGCTTCCAGCAATGCCAAATGGAGTTACGCGCGATTCAAGGCATTTACATTAGCGAAGGCATCCCTAGTCTAAATATTTCAGAAATGTCGATTGAAGAGATTGCGACGCGTGTGATTCAAACCAAAGGCTTGAAGCGTCGTATCGGTTAACTGCCATTAATAGAATCCATTTTATAAATAGCGTACCGGCGTCCATGTTGATTTGCACCTCAACGCTGATGGTGTCAGACTATGCGCCCTTGATATTTTATTTACTTTGCAAAAAATATTTTTCAAGCCGACTAGTTTCCATTGAATAGTCTAGCGCTTCGAAAAATCTTTATTAAAGTAATAGCCTAAAATTGGATGCCTGCACATGAAGCCGTCGCTTCGCCTACGTTTAGACCAACTGACCGATCGTTATGAAGAGTTAAATGCACTGCTGTCAGATAGTAGTGTGATCAGTGATAACAACCGCTTCCGTGCACTCTCACGCGAACACCGCGATTTAGAGGAGCTGGTGCAGGTTTGGGGGCAGTTCACTCAAGCGGAAGAGGATGTCAAAACAGCGATCGACATGGCCAGTGACTCAAGCATCGATAAAGATATGCGTGAGATGGCAGACGAAGAAAAACGGGATGCGCAGGCACGAATCACTGATTACACCAATCAACTGAATATCCTCATGATTCCGAAGGATCCCAGTGATCAAAACTCTGCGTTTCTCGAAGTTCGTGCAGGAACAGGTGGTGATGAAGCGGCGATTTTTTCTGGCGATTTGTTTCGCATGTATTCGCGCTTCGCGGAAAAAATGCGCTGGAATCTGGAGATTCTGTCCGAGAGTCCAGGTGAACATGGTGGCTATAAAGAAATTATTGCGCGGATTGAAGGCGAAGGGGTTTATGGTCGTTTGAAGTTTGAGAGTGGCGCACATAGAGTCCAGCGCGTCCCAACGACGGAAACCCAAGGCCGTGTTCATACCTCAGCGTGCACAGTCGCAATTCTGCCTGAAGTCGATACGGATCATAGCGTAGAGATTAATCCAGCCGATTTAAGAATTGACACCTACCGAGCCAGTGGAGCAGGTGGACAGCACATCAATAAAACCGATTCGGCGGTACGCATTACGCATATCCCGACAGGAACTGTCGTCGAGTGCCAAGAAGAGCGTAGTCAGCATAAAAATAAAGCGCGGGCGATGTCGTGGCTTGCCGCACGTCTTGAGCAAGCGAAGCGCGATGTCGCAGATGCAGCAACTGCAACCATGCGCCGTGATTTAGTAGGTACGGGCGATCGCTCTGAACGAATACGCACCTATAACTTTCCACAAGGGCGCATGACTGATCATCGTATTAATCTAACCTTGTATAAACTTGATGCAATCATGCAAGGGGATATGAACGAATTACTGGACTCATTGCACCGCGAACATCAAGCTGACCAACTGGCAATGCTAGCCCAAGAAAATGGTGGATAATATGGCTTCTCTCAATCTCACGATTGCTCAAGCTCTACAAATGACAGGGCAGGCAGTTCTACAACGTGAGCTTGAACAAGTTCTCATTTTTGTATTAAAACAAAATCATGCGTTTTTGAGAACACATCCAGAGCGCTTGCTCACGACTGAACAAACAGATCAATTTCAGGCGTTCCAGCAGCAGCTTGTTGATGGGGTACCTTTGGCTTATGTGCTGGGCACTCAAGCCTTTTGGACGCTGGATTTGAAGGTGACTTCTGCGACTTTGATTCCTCGGCCTGATACCGAAATCGTCATTGTGACCAGTTTAGAACTCTTTAACAAAGATCAACAAATTAATGTCTTAGACTTAGGCACTGGGACAGGTGCAATTGCTTTATCCTTAGCAAGTGAATGCCCGTTATGGACCATTACCGCAACTGATTTCTCGTCGGAAGCCTTAGCAGTTGCGATGGATAATGCCCACAGCCATAATTTAGATCGCGTACGCTTCTTTCAGGGCAGTTGGTTTGAGGCCCTACCAGATACGCTATCGTATGACTTACGCGGATCTTCTCAACGACAATCTTTTGATCTCATTGTCAGTAATCCACCCTACATTGATTCGGGTGATGTCCATCTAGCAAACCTTACCCATGAGCCGATCAGCGCTTTGGTCGCTGAAGATCATGGTTTGGCCGATATAAAAATAATCATCGAACAATCCCTCGATCGACTCAACCTCAATGGCTGGCTGGTTTTGGAGCATGGATATGACCAAGGCAGTGTTGTTCGTGATCTACTGGTGGATGCAGGATTCAACAACGTGCGCACCGTACAAGACTACGGGAGCAATGATCGAGTCAGTATTGGACGCAAAGCAGGTTTACCGTCATGCTAGATGATGCACAGCTATTGCGGTTCAGTAGGCAGATTTTATTGCCTGAATGGGATCTGGATGCACAGCTCAAGCTGTCACAAGCACGTGTGCTTATGATTGGGGTGGGTGGGCTGGGGTGCCCTGCTGCAATGAGCCTAGCTCGTGCAGGTTTAGGCTTTCTACGTATGGTAGACTTCGATACGGTTGATGAAAGTAATCTTCAACGTCAGACGCTTTTTACACAGCAAGATCTGGGGCACCCTAAAGTTAAAGCAGCGCTGAATAGTCTTAAATTGATAAATCAATGGGTTGAAATTGACGCAATCCAAGATCGTGTCACCGGTGATAATCTGCCATTTTTTTTAGAAAATATCGATTTAGTACTGGATGGCTCAGACAACTTTGCGACTCGAGATGCTGTAAATAAAGCATGTGTGCAGGCTAAAATTCCTCTACTGTCTGCGGCCGCCATAGGTTTTGAAGGTCAAATGACATTCATTGCACCATCGAAGGCATGCTATCGTTGCTTGTTTCAAGAAGCACCGAATGAAGATGACCGACGTTGCGCGGATACAGGCGTACTTTCGACGACGACAGCGACGATAGGGGCGATGCAAGCTCATGCGGCTTTACTGTTTCTGGGTATGGGATTAATGCCACTTGCAGAGCGTTTACTACTCTGGGACGGCTTGAGTCTGAGCCAACGCCAGATACGCTATCAAAAAGATCCAAATTGTCCTATATGCGGCTCTGCAAAAGAACTATGATTGTGTGTTTATAATTTAGGGTGACGATTTAAGTCATTCAATGTGGCCTCATTAAATTTTCTTTAGGATTGATTCGAATGTCAGAAAATCATCTGTTACTCAATAGCTTGCGCAGTATCGCTCGTATCGGTGAAACCACGCTCGTTTTAGCAGCAGCTGGCATTCGCTATGCGAACCAAAAGCCTCCGACCTCATTGCTGGTGCGCGAAACCTTTGAGAAACTCGGGGCAACCTATATCAAGCTGGGGCAGTTTGTTGCCAGTTCACCGTCGTTATTTCCGCGTGAATATGTTGAAGAGTTCCAAGGCTGTTTGGATCAAACAACCCC
Source organism: uncultured Moraxellaceae bacterium (assembly GCA_964373105.1). Taxonomy (GTDB): domain Bacteria; phylum Pseudomonadota; class Gammaproteobacteria; order Pseudomonadales; family Moraxellaceae; genus Aquirhabdus. The sequence goes on from CAYJTU010000012.1 coordinate 11,860, forward strand.
GATCCCTTTTTCTGAGATTCAAACTCTGCTCATCGAAGAGTTTGATCGTCCTTTGACAGAAATTTTTAGTCATATCGAGCAGAAACCATTAGCATCGGCATCCATCGCTCAAGTTCATGCCGCGACATTAGTGACGGGTGAAGACGTCGTTATTAAAGTACAAAAACCCGGTGTAGAAACAATTTTATATACAGATTTAGGCTTTGTGCATTTCGCAACCAAATTGCTTGAACGTTTTGTACCAAAACTTAAATTTGCCTCATTGGCTGCGATTGTCAATGAAATTAAGATTCGCATGGTTCGTGAAGTAGATTTCATCGAAGAAGCACAAAATATTTTAGATTTTCAGCACTTTTTAGAAAAAACCAATAATACGCAAGTAGTCGTTCCTAAAGTCTACGCAAAAGCGTCAACCCGTCGCGTTCTCACCATGGAGCGCTTTTATGGCGTCTCTATGACCAATATTGAAGCGATGAAGCAATATACAAAGGACCCTGCACAGGCATTGATTACAGCCATGAATACTTGGTTTGCATCATTGATGCTCTGTAAAAGCTTCCATGCGGATTTACATGCCGGTAATCTCATGCTGCTTACCGATGGTCGCGTTGGTTTTATTGATTTCGGTATTGTCGGGCAACTCAAACCTGAAGTCTGGCAGGCTTCGATCAGTTTTATGCAAGCACTGCAAACCACTAATTATGCGCTTATGGCTGAAAACATGGTCAGCATGGGTATGACCAATGCCAAAGTCGATCTTAAAGTACTACAAACCGATATTGAAAAAATGTTCCAAACGTTGCTGATGGCCGATCCTCAAAAAATCATTTCGGGTGAGACTGGTGACTTAAATACGCTGCTTATGGACATGGTTCAAGTCGGTGAGCGCCATGGTATTCGCTTCCCAAGTGATTTTGCACTGCTGATGAAACAAATGCTTTATTTTGACCGTTTCATGCAAGTACTGACACCCCATATGGATTTATTTGGCGATGCCCGTTTACAACTCGTTGCAGATGTTGAACCTGTATCAAAATTAATTCATTGATCACATGCGTATTTCTGCTAAACGGTTATAAAGAAAACGCATGAATAAGATAAGGTAAGCAATGGATAAAGTTTTGATTGAAGGCTTACGGGTCAATGCAGTCATTGGGGTATTTGATTGGGAGCGGCAGATCGAACAGCCGATCCTGATTGATATCATCATGCTTGTGGATACGCGTGCAGCGGCGGCGAGTGATGATTTAAATGATGCGGTGAATTATGCGCTGGCTTCAGAGCAAGTCACTGAATTGACTCGCTCTCTTCAGCCTCAACTTTTAGAGACGCTTGCAAGTAAAGTAGCTGAGATGCTACTCAATAACTTTCCAACAGTTGAACGTGTGCAAGTCCGCGTCAAAAAACCATTAGCAGTTAAAAGCGCTCAGGCTGTAGGCATTGAAATTACACGGGAGCGTCATGCGTTATTGGCTCGCTCTGGGAAGTAATGACCAGCCACAGCCTGCATTAGATTTTGCTTGTGCGGCGTTGGCAAAGCTCGGTCACGTTCAGGTTTCGTCACGCTATGAGTTTCCACCCCGTAGTGGCATCGGCGTTGATTATATCAATATGGCTGTTCAGCTCGACTCGGATATCACCGTAGAAACCCTACGTCAGCAAATTTATGAATTCGAAACGATTGCCGGACGGATCCGTCGTTCAAACACTGTACGTTTAGATATCGATTTAATTGCATGGCAATCGGAAGGGGCTCGAGCTATTTTTGATCCTAATCGTTTTCCGCTTCCTCAAGATGTCATCCTGCCCATGCTTGAAATCTGGCAAGACTGTGAGAACTGTTTATATCAATATGAACAGAATCAATAGCTGTTTTTTTATTTTTTAAGCCATGAAGAAGTTCTGCGAATCCATTGCCTAAAACCATTCTGAACGATAGGTAAGGGTTCATGTCCAGCCAACAAGGTATGCCCAGTTTGCTCACGTAAGCTGAGTAGATTTGAAAGCGCATCACCTACCTCAGCGCGGGCTTGAATGAACGGCATCAAATCATCCTTTTCTATTCTGTAGACCATGGTCGGCGTTAAGGTGCGGAAATATGCAGGCATCGGTGTATTTTTCAAGATACCTGATTCTCCGATTACCTCTCGTGGTCCCATCCGACCCGCTTCGATAAACGAACCATCTTGCGTCGCAAGACACACTGAAATAACGCCTGAGTCGACGATTAGTAAGTAATTAGTGACCTCACCATGGGCAATAATTTCAGCACCAGTTGGGTACTCATGACCCACCATCTTAGTGCTTAGACTTATCTTCTCATCGTCAGTCAATGTTCTAAAGATACTGATACCATCCAGCAATATTTTTTGGTGGGTTGATTCTGCATGGGTGACCATTGGAATCGATAGGTTATGGAGCAATACACCTGAAGCTGCAAGATGCCGATAGGCGAGGTCATAAAGTAAATTACAAACCCGTGTTTTCTGATCCATGGATCGCACAAAACCATTAATCTCATATTCGATAGAGATCGCTTTTGCAGATTTAAGTTTTGCACTTGCGGCTGGGGTTGTGAGTAATTCACTACATCCTTTGATCGCGCGATCAAGCGCATCAAGTACTGTTCTTGGGCGTGCCTCAGGCGTCACCTCAATAACAATCGAGATACCGTGAACATTACTTGGGCGACTTAAGTTGATAATTTTGGTTTTAGCAATGAGAGAATTCGGTAAAATAACGAGACTGCCGACACCATTTAATAAATGCGTTGAACGCCAATTAATTTCAACAACTTTACCTTCAGTCGCATCAATCAGGATCCAATCATTCAGTTGATAGGGTTTGGTCGTATTAAGCACAATCCCTGAGAAGACATCGCTTAAAGTACTTTGCAAGGCGAGGCCCATAATAATCGCTACGGCACCAGAAGTCGCCAATAAGCCTTTTACAGGTAGCCCCATGACATATGCCGTTGCTGCAATAACTGCGATGAGAAAAATCACTGCCCCGAGTAAATCAGTCAATAGTCGGCTTTTCTTGCCAACCTCTGGAATAAAAAGTGTGTTGATTAAAATGGTTAATGTGCGTGCACCCAACAGCCACCAGATGATTTCAAGTCCAGTGGCGACGAGATGCAGGAGAGGCTCTTCAGGCCATGGCGCGGACTTAAGTGGACTCATCCCTGATTTCAACAATACCGTGCTGTAAAGTAAGAAAACCACAAGCCTTGCAGCAAGTCGCCAATACTTAAGAGGGCTGGGAATAAATCGCCAAAATGCAATATCTAATAATAAAAGTACGATTGCAGATTGTAAGGGATGGGCGAGGAAGATGGGCAGCATAACTCAGATCTGAATAAGGCATTAAGATCCGAGTATCGCGTGTTGAATATTGAAGTACAACCGTTTTATAGATGCTATAAAGTTCGAACTGGAATCAATGAAATGGGCTAGGAATGGCCAAATGCTGCGCAACATCCTTGATGTGATGACCGATTCGCCAATAAAACATTAATAAAGCGACCGTATTCATACCAAATACGATGGGAGACCAAAGTGGTGAGCCTTCTGTAACACCCAAAAAGGCTAGAACAATGCCTGCTAAAACCATCAATGCAAAATAAAAAACAAACCAACGAATCGAAACAACCCATCCAATCGTAAAATACCGATGCAAAAAATCTGTGCCATTATCGCCGTTATTTTGGCGATAAAGATAAATTGTTCCTAATAATACCAATACGGCATTCACGACTGTGGAAATATCATCCCAAACGTCGGTGATGGGTAAATGGCGCATCCCACCCATCATCAGCGTCATTAAAGCTACTGACAAAATAAAATACGGCAATACCTCTCGATCTGAAAGTTTTTTTTGGATTATTTGCGCTTTTAATTTCTCTATACGCCAAAAGTACATAGGTAAAAACCTTGAATTTAAATTTTAAATAAAATAACTACTTTTAGTCATCACTTTAGAGACAATTCCCATCACGGTCTTCACCGATTCTGGCGGCTCTTTGCCGCCCGCATCTAAAGCTTGTTCTCGATGATGAAGCTCATCCTCATGCATTTGCTCTAAGATTGCACGGCTACGTTCATCGCTATCAGGTAGTGCTTGCAAATGCTCATCGAGATGCGATCCAACTTGACGTTCGGTTTCAGCGACAAAGCCTAAACTGTACTGATCACCTGCAAGACCAGCCACAGCACCGATTCCAAAGGACATGGCGTACCAGAGTGGATTCAGCAGACTGGTATGGCTATCAAGCTCTTTTAAACGAGTCTCACACCACACAAGATGATCCTGCTCCTCACGTGCAGCCTGCTTCATCGCCTCGCGAACATGGGGCAGTTTTGCCGTCAACGCTTGACCATGATAGAGCGCTTGGGCTGCAACTTCACCACTGTGGTTGACACGCATCAGCCCTGCGACATGACGCGCATCACTCACGTTAAGCGTACTCTTGGCTTCGGGATGAGGAAGAGGGCGATCAGCTTGTGTGCTATGGGGGACCACACTACGTAAAGCTTGATCAAAAGAATGAATGATCCGATCTGCTAAAGTCTGGCGACGCATAGCAATTACTCCAAGTTTTCTGTTGAGCTATCTTGTTCATTATTTCGTAAATGACGAATAACAATCAAGGAAACGAATGTACTTAATATCGCGGTGATTAAGAATAACTCAGGAATCGTACGATCTAATCCAGACAAAATAACGACTGATACCAAACTTGAAATCACCATAAAGAGTGCATTCATGATGCTATTCGCCGCAATCACGCGTGCTCGAAAGCGCTCAGGCGCATCCGATTGTAAGTGAGCATACAAAGGCACGATATAAAAACCACCAAAAACGCCAATGCCAAATAGTGAAAAGAGCGCAGGCCAATATTGTGTTTGGTGAATGATTTCGATGATATTCTGATGATGGGTCACATGGACAAGGTTTTGCGTAGATAGATAAAGAATGGCCGAAAATACGGCAAGACCAACAGCACCAATCGGCACGAGTTTAAGACTCGCAGTATGTCCTGTAAATCGCTCACATAACAAAGAACCTAAAGCGATACCGATCGAGAAAATGGTTAATAAGAATGTCACAACACTTTCGGAACCATGAAGGACGACACGCGTAAATTCTGGAATTTGGGTCAGGAATGTTGCACCGTAATACCAAAACCACGATATACCAATGATCGTATAAAAAACATCCCCTAATTTACTGGCATAAAGCAAAGTTTCTTTTGTAGTTACAAAAACATTCCAATTAATTTTTAAATGAGCATGGCCAACGGATTGCGCAGGAATTTCATGCGAAAATAAATATCCAATTACAGCAATTGCTAACAATGTGCCACTGATCCAAGCAAAATTGCCACCTGCATTGGCCATGATCGCCCCCCCCAAAATCATACCGGCAAGGATGGCAAGCGAAGTCCCAGTCTCGAACATGCCGTTACCTCCAACCAATTCTTTTTTGGTCAAAAGTTGCGGCAAAATACTGTACTTAATCGGACCAAAAAAAGTCGCATGTGTCCCCATCAGAAATAAAGCAAACATCAGTAGCCAAAAATTATGACTAAAAAAACCTATTGTCGCCAACAACATAATGCCTATTTCAAATATTTTTATATATTGTGTTAATTTCGCTTTTTCAAATTTATCGGCGATTTGCCCTGCCGTTGATGAAAATAAAAAATAAGGCAAAATAAACAATCCCGCAGCAAGATTATTCAAAATAGTTGGCTGAATATGCATAATGTCTGCAGCATGAAATGTGAACAGAATCACTAAAGCCTGCTTAAAAGTATTGTCATTTAACGCACCCAAAAATTGGGTGATAAAAATAGGTAAGAAACGTCGAGTTTTGAGAAGTGAAAATTGGTTAGACATGAACCGCTCAGCTAGAATACAGGCGACTGCTACCATAACGATCTCTGAGTTCACTAGCAAGCGTTAGGACAACACGTTATTATTCATCTGGTCACCACTCATCCTATTCGGTAGTCAAACAGGTTTTTTGCATGCCAATTTCGCGTTTTTCATCATGTGTATGGATGGTAGTCGGGGCGAGCTTGACCTCATCGTTGGTTGAAGCTGCTGAGCCCGCGCAATTTACCGCAATTGATTTGCCTCAAAATAAAAATAATCAAATCAATGCAACGTCTGCGAATGACTCTGGGTCAACAAATGGAACTACACTAGACAAAACCGCTGTCGTGCCAACACAACCCGAATCATCTACCTTGCCTCCAACCCAGTCAATATCAAGCACAACGAATACGAGTGTTCCTCAAGCACCTAAGAAAGCCAAGCCTGGTTTCTTTAAACGCGTCAAGAACACGGTATTCTTTTGGATGAAACCTGATTTAGATGAAGAAGAGCTCAGTGTTCCTGCAGAGCCTACAATTTCTGTTAAGGTCAATGGTGCACCTGAAGTACTGGTAACAAACTTAGTCGAAACCTTAAAACAAGTCACATTATCAGACTTTGAAGACTTTCAATTTGGTTTACCCCGTTATAGAACTTTAGCGACGGATGCGGCACAGGCCGTTGGTTACTACGATGCAAGTTTTCGATTTAGCAAAAATGGCAGTGACACCTTAATCATTGATGTGGTGCCAGGGGATCCGGTTAAAGTTGCCAGTCAAAAAATTGAAATCACAGGTGCTGCGGCTACAGATAGACCGTTTATTCGCTTACAAAACTCTCCTGACTTGCAAGTGGGTGATGTCTTTAATCATGGTGAATACGAAAAAACAAAAAATAGAATCATTAACTTAGGGACTGATCGTGGATATTTCCTAGGTCGTTTTTTGGCCCATGATGTGCAAGTTACATTGCCTACCAAAACTGCAGATATCGTCTTAGCCTATGAAAGTGGTGTGCGTTATAAATTCGGGGAAATTGTTTATAAAAATACCAACGGGAGTTCCAAGTTACCGATTAAACCCGAAGTACTTGCGACACTACAACCCTTTAAACCAGGCGACCCTTATAGCGCTACCGCACTTGCTAAGCTATCAAGAAATCTACTTGATACTCGATACTTCAATAACGTTCAGGTTGATGCGCCAACACCTGATCCTGTAGCTGATACTGCGACAAGTACGCCAGCAGTGGCATCTGCTGCACCACCTGATACGAAGTCATCCACAGATAATGGTAATAGTACAGCTAAAGCGACGAAAACCAATGACGTTGAACCCGTCAACATCAACAAAGACAGCACACCTGCAACTCAGGCAAAAACAGCACTGCAAGGCGCTATCGACTCATCCATTCTCAATGATCAAAACACGGGACTCAGTTCGGTCAATACGGTGGATGTCAAAGATGGGCATACACAAACAACTGGCTCAAAGTATAGTATCCCTGTCATTGTTTTACTCAACGCTGATCACCCCAATAGCGCAGAAATCGGTTTGGGATTTGGAACCGATACAGGACCACGGATTCGGACTCAATATCGCCGAGCCTTGATCAATGATTCGGGCCATAGTTTTGATGCGAATGCGGAAGCTTCAAAAATTCGTAAGGCTTTAGATGTACGTTACAACATTCCACTTGGTAGTCCACTTGAGGATGTATTCAGTGTGTTTGGTGGTTATGAAGATGAAAAATTAACTGAAACAAGTGGTTTAGATGTTAATACTAAAACAATGACAGTTGGCGCCCAGCGCGCTGTAAAGCCTGTGGGTGATTGGCAACGAACTTATTCGATCCGTTATCGTTTAGATCAACTTGAAAACAATGCCATCAATGTTGACCCCTCTACACTGCCTGCACCTTTCAACGTTGCAGGGATTAGTACCAATCAAGAAGCTTTATTGTTAGGATTTGGATTGAATAAAGTGGTATCAAAAGGAGGAATAAATCCGACATCAGGATTCCGCCAATTTTACCAAATCGATACGGGTGCAAAAAAAGCCTTTTCGGATGCCAATATGGTGATTTTGCGCGCCGGTTTTCGAGGGTTACAAAGCTTTGCTGTAAAGCATCAGATTATAGCGAGCGCCGATCTAGGTTCTATCATCGCGACAAACTTTGATGATGTGCCTTATAACCTACGTTTTTTTGCGGGTGGTGATCAAAGCATTCGTGGTTTCGATTATAAAAGCTTATCCACTCAGCGTAATGGCTACAATATAGGCGGCCAAAATCTTGCCGTAGGTTCCCTTGAATACAACTATTTGTTTAAGCCGAAATGGCGTGGCGCAGTATTTGTAGATGCTGGTAATGCCTTCGACAAACGGTTTAACGATCCTATAAAAGTAGGGGCTGGCTTTGGCGTACGTTGGGCATCGCCAGTCGGGCCTGTTCGAGTTGATATTGCGGCTGGTGTCTCTGAAAAAAGCGTACCCATTCGCTTAGTATTCTATATAGGAGCACCGCTTTAATGACTGAGTCTGAACAAGCAGCTGTCCAGCCATTATCGCCATCCAAGAAAAAATGGCGGCGCATTCTGATTCGTAGTGTTAGTTTAGTTATTGGCATATTGGCTTTAGTAATCATTGGTCTATTTGCACTCGCAGCGTCAGACTCTGGTACCAAATTTTTACTGGATAAAGTTGGTGGTTTTCAACATCTCATCACCTATCGCTATGTCGGCGGGAATTTACAAAACGGGGTTACCCTAGAACAATTTAAAGTCGACTTAGAAAAAACGGAGGTTACGGCTAAAAAAATCGTAGCTCGAATTGGTTGGCGCTCGATACTGGCAGGTCAAGTTCACTTAAGCTACGCGACTATTGACGATCTGGTCATCCACTCGAAAACACTCTCTGATGGAAAACCTTTTACTTACTCACCAATCAAGTTGCCCGTCGTTCTTCGTATCAATGAAGGCATTATTAATGGCTTAACGATTAGTCAAGTGGTACGTAATCCAGTGACCAATCTCATTGAACCCAAAGTTGATATCGTATTCACGCAAGTGCACTTAAAGAAAGCGCGCTGGAAAGAGGACTTACTCACCTTAAAAGATTCCAGCATTAAGAGTGCAGAATTCGAAGCGGATCAAGTGACAGGTGAAATGCAATTTAACCGACACTATCCTATTAAACTGAAAGGTCGCTTAGCCATACCTTTACTGCATAAAGAGGGCTTTCCGCCATTTAATATTAATGTTACTGGCGATTTAGAAGAAGTACATGCAGGTCTCGTTGCACAAACCAAAGTTGTGATGGGTGGGAATATCATTGTACGCCCCATGGATCACGTTTTGTCTTTGAAGGGCAAATTAAATTGGACTGATTTTCACTGGCCGATTGTGAAGGACCAAAATTTTTATTCAAAAACTGGACAAGCTGAGATTACCAGTCTACCGCATGGCATCGATATTCATGTCATCACTGACTTCTCAGGAAGTAGTGTTCCTGCTGGACAGTACGATGTTAAGTTATTTACCGATTATAAAGGTCTAGACATCCAGTCTTTAAATGCAAAGATTTCACAAGGCTCAGCGACAGGATTTGGCCGTTTAGATTGGCAGGGGGATCTTCGCTGGTTCGTGCAAGGGCAATTCACAAGCGTCAACGTTGCAGGCTTACTCCCAGAAAATATAAAACCTTATGCATCATATTTGCCTGAGATGTTGACAGGCCCTTTTCGACATACGGCATTGATGAGTAATCATCATACCCAGCTTGGCATTCGATTAATGAGCTCAGCAGGAGAGCAATGGATCGTTGGAATTGGGCGTGCTGGCAGTATGGGGAATAGCAATCTTCCTCTGGCTGTAGATGCACGGTGGGAAAAACTTAGCCGTACACTCCCAGGTGCTGGGGTAATCAATACCGAAAGCGGTACGGCAAAAATAGGGATGCATCAAAGCCACACGACGATTAATACGACAGTTGAAATGCTCCCTAGCCAACATGTACCGGCTGGGCACTATGCAGCAACGATCGTCAGTCAGCCCGCAGGTGTAAAAATCCCGATAGTGACTTTCAAAGGGGATGCAGGATCATTTGGGGCGGCTGCAAATATTAATTTTGCGACTAAAGCAGAGAAGAAAAAAGCCGCTAAACCGATGACATGGGCAGCATCGGTTGCCACCAAAGGTTTAGATCTAGCATCGATTGTTTCATCCCCTATAGAGCGGATACAAGGTTCAGTGACCGCGTCCGGAATAAGTACTGCCGCGCAACAAACGATCCTTGTGCAGCCAGAACTGACCGGAATATTGCATACTGAATCCGTGCAGAAAGGCGCAAATAATCAATCTCGTGATATTTCTCTCACGGGGAAAGGTCAAGCCATTTTGTTGATGAATACTGCAAAGAATGCCAGCGGGATGAAAGGATACTCCGCCAAGTTCGATGGTGACTTAAAAGGCAGTGAAGCGCCCGCAGGCAATCTTAATATTCAGGTTTCAGGAACGCCTGATGTCACAAGAATTGAGCGTTTTGAACATAACGGCGCCGCAGGTCAAATCAGTGCAACGGGTCAAGTCATCACCAAAGATGGCCTAAAGTGGCAAGCTACGGGGCGACTCGGCAATTTTAATCTGGGTTTCTTTGTGCCGACTTATCCTAGTGCGCTGAGCGGAGCATTTAACACAACTGGTCAGTGGGATGCAAATATCCGTAATGTTCAAATTTCACAACTTGATCTCTCAGGATCCTTGAAAAAACAACCCTTACTGGCAAAAGGCGCTCTCAGTGCAATTTTCAATACCAAATCCTTATCACACTAACCTGAGCGCTAGATCGCTAATAATTTTATGATTGATTGGGCAGGTAATCGTGTGACTGCCAACGGTGGTGCGACCGCAAATGGAAATGGTGCCCCTGTCGGTAATTTCCTAATGAACATTGATGCCAGGAATTTAAGTCAATTAAGTCCGAATTTAAATGGTCGGATCTATGGAACAGTTTCTTTGTCAGGCCAAAGCCAATCCCCTGATGCAAGAATTAACTTGGCTATAGAACAATTGAAAATGCCTGCGTTGACGATCAAAAATGCCACCCTCATCGGAGATATTCCCCAATTAGGACTACAGCCAAGTCAATTAACTCTTTCTGTAAATGATCTACGCCGTGGCAAGCAAGTGATTAGCAATATTAATGTCAAGCTTGCGGGTACTCAAAAATCTCATGCGCTGGATTTGGCCATTAAAACACTTAAAACACAGTTTACAGTGCAATTGGCCGGCGGCTTAAATGACAAAATGGACTGGCTTGGCCAGATTCGCCAAGGCACATTGGCAACTAAACAATTGGCTTTAAAGCAAGAGCAGCCTGCAACCATACAATATCTAAATCAAACTCAAGCATTAACGCTATCAGCACATTGCTGGTCAGGGGCCGGGAAGCTATGCTTCACTGAACCACTGACTGCGAGTGCGCAAGCGGGTCATGTCGCCATTACCTTAGATGCTTTGGATCTTGCTGGGTTCAATGACATCATGCCGAGTGGTATGGTCTGGACCGGAAAACTGCAAGGTCAGGCAACAGCCAGTTGGCAAGCCAATAGTTCACCACAAATCAATGCACAAATTTCTACGGACAATGGTTTTATTGGCTTGGCTGCAGATGATCCCCAAGATCCACCCAGTACGATGCCATATCAGCGTTTGAGCTTATTACTCGCCACTCAAAGTGATGGTATTAAACTTCGATTTGATGCAAAAACTCCCAGTATTGGTACAGGTTATATCGATGCATTGATTGACCCGAAACCTGCGACCAAAACAATTAATGGCGCGTTGGTGTTAGATGACGTTCAACTCAAAGTCTTAAAACCGTTTTTACCGGGTATTCGAGACCTATCAGGTGTTGCATCACTGGCGGGGGGGATGAGCGGTCCACTTACCAATCCAGCATTCTATGGTGAATTTAAACTCACGAATGGTCAAATTATTGCTTCAAACATTCCCTTAAATCTCCATGATATTAACTTCTCTTCCAGCATTCGCGGAACTCAGGCCAGTATCAATGGACGATTTATGAGTGGGGATGGCGCGGGCACACTAACAGGACTA
>CAYJTU010000012.1:23863-37553 GCA_964373105.1 uncultured Moraxellaceae bacterium
AACCTGAGATCAATCTGAAGTTAGTCGCGAAAGATTTGGAAATTCGTCAGCCACCCATGGTGGCAGTGTGGGTCAGCCCATCCATAGATGTGCAGATATTACCAATAGACAAGCAAGTCACCGTCAATGGCCGTGTAGATGTACCCCGAGGTTCTATTACCCCTGGAGCAAGTACAGGAAGTAATGCCATCTCTAAATCTGCAGATGTGCGGATTGTACGCTTGGATCAGAATGTCGATGCCGTACTACAAAATGTGAGGGCATGGACGATCAATGCGGATATTGATGTTGCATTGGGCGATGGCCTCTATTTTAAAGGTTTTGGTGCGAATGCACGTATAGATGGCCAACTGCACATTCGTCAACGTGGACAAGGTGGAATGACCGCCTTGGGTCAAATCGCGCTTCAGCGAAACGCCCGTGTTGAAGCATATGGTCAAGCGTTGATCCTCAGTAAAAGTAACATTTTATTCAACGGCCCCATGCTACAACCACAACTGGATATCGAAGCATTCAAACTCATTGACAGCCATACGGTTGGGCTGCGCATCACAGGTCGTGCAAGTAATCCCAAAATCGCGACATTTAATGATGCAGGACTGACCGAACAAGAAACCTATAGTGCAATTCTATCCGGGCATATCAACTCAACCAGTTCAACGATTAATAACACGGCGGGTTTCCGCTCTGACGTCAATAATGCATTAGCAGCGGCTGGAATTAGCGCAGGTTTGAGTGGTTCGCGTGGCTTTACCAATAAATTGGGCAGCGCTTTTGGTCTGAGTAACCTAACGTTTGATGCCGAAGGCAGTGGAGATGGCACTACGGTGAATGTGACGGGTTATATCTCCCCCGATCTGTATCTTCGCTATGGTGTAGGCGTGTTCACACCCGTAAACAAATTGACGTTACGATATCAAATGACTCAGAGGCTCTATATGGAAGCCAGCTCATCGCTCGATCGCGCAATTGATTTCTTCTATAACTGGCGCTTCTAGAAAGCGCCTAATGAGCCTAGGTGTTAAGACTTTAGAGTCAAAAAATTGTTTGGAGAGGGAAGGAAGAAATAATGCTCTCAGCCATAAAGAGAGATCACGTTATACGCTATAGAAATTTTTCTTAATTGATTAATATAACGTGATTTATGCTTTATCTATTTTTACGATCATCTTGGACTAGGTCATTTTGCTTTGTCGATATATCAGATTGACTTTCATGCTTGATGAATGCCTCTTCAGGTTCACTCTTTTTGTCTAAAAAAGCTGGATGCCAATGACGTCGCCACCATAAAATTAGACCAATAACGAGAACCACGGGTAAGAGCTTCCAATAAATTGGAAGGTCACCAAGTTGTACACCAACCCAGTAAATCAAACTGAAAACCGTACCTGTCCAGACTATACCAGACCAGAATATCACTTGGCCAAAACGCCATATAGGCATACGATTGATGCCACACCAAGCATATGCCACCGTGCGCAAACCCGGTACAAAACGACACATGAATAACTCTTTATTCGTGATTGCAGCATCACTCTTAAATTGTATATTTCCCATGGGCTTACGCAATATTCTGGCAATTAAGTATATTGTCAGATCACCTGTACAAATCCCCAAAAAAGCCCCAGCCCAGGCATAAAAGGGTGGGACAACGCCCGTAGAGGCAAGTGTTGCAGATAAAATGAGACCCGCATCTTCTTGCAGATAACATAATAAGATAATCCCAATCGTCGCACCTAAAGCACCGTGACTGATGATTTCATTGAGAAAGGAGGGGATTATCATAAATATTTTTTCCAGTTGTTTTTATTACACCACAATAATGCATTTCCAATGCATTATTGTGCGTCGACGATCAAACAGCTGGATTGAGTAAAAACTCCATGAGAGCCTTCTGGGCATGCAAACGATTTTCCGCCTCGTCCCAGACCACTGCGCGTGGGTCATCAAGCATATCTTCGGAAATTTCTTCACCACGATGTGCTGGAAGACAATGCATGAATAAAACATCAGACGCAGCTAAATCAAGCAGCCTTGGCGTAATTTGATACGTGGCAAAGCGACGTTTCCGGATATTTTGCTCGGCTTCTTGCCCCATACTCGTCCAGACATCTGTTGCCACTAAATGAGCACCTTCGGCCGCTTCCTCACTCGAAGAAACAAGCTGCGCACAATGTGCGTATTCGAACAATAGTGCTGGATCTGGCTCAAATCCATATGGCGAAGCAATCTTAAGTTTAAATCCTAATTGATGCGCGGCGTGGATGTAAGAGTTGCACATGTTATTACCATCGCCAATCCACGCAAATGTTTTTCCGGCAAAGTCCCCACGCATTTCTTTAAACGTTTGTAAATCAGCCAGAAGCTGACAAGGATGATGATCATCAGTCAAGCCATTGATCACGGGAACACGTGAGTATGCTGCGAAACGTTCTACAGTTTCATGGGCGAAAGTACGAATCATCACGATATCGACCATACGTGAAATAACCCGTGCGGAATCTTCTATCGGCTCACCGCGCCCCAACTGAGTATCTCGTGGTGATAGAAAAATCGCGCTGCCGCCGAGTTGGCTCATACCCGCCTCAAAAGAGATCCGAGTACGCGTGCTGGACTTTTCAAAAATCATCCCCAGTACACGCCCGTGGAAAGGTTGATGCAATAAACCTTGATGATGCAATGCTTTAAGCTCAATTGCTCGATTCAAAATTTTGTGCAGTTCCTCGGGCGTCGTATCGAGTAAACTTAAAAAGTGCCGTGGAGGCTGACTGGCTAACCGCAACATGCTAACTCCGCGAATTGTTGCAAAAAAAAACTTCTCGCAATTCTGGTATTCGTTTGTTTTCTAAAGAAACGTGAGGCGACCTAATTCTACCTACACGAGCCGATATAAGAGATGCATCGACTGCACCGTCATGCATCGAAGATCAGAAAAACCAAAGATTATACTTGATAAAGACGATGTGCTGGGAAAAATACTTGTCGTTGCCATAACTCTATAATAAATTCGATTGTATTTATGGCATGTAAGGAATCAAAATATGCAGAGAAATGAGCAAAATAGGTTAAGACAATTACGATCGAATGAGCGAGTATTTAGAAAGTTTGCAGTTAATAAGCATATTTGGATTGGGGGTTCAATCATGCTCATTCTGTTTATTAAAATTAAAAAAAATCTGCGGACAGAGTCAATGTGGTCATACCGCATTATTTCATTTAAGATGCAATGTATAACATACGATTTATTTCAGAGGCTTATGCATAGGGTGATGCGCCGCTAAAAAACGATCAATAAAAAATACAAAAAAATCATCGACGTTCACATCTTCTTCAAGAGGTGGTAATCCAACCAGCAATCGCCATTTTATATGCTGTAAAAAACCTCCAAACATGACAATCGATTCAAACGGATGGGGGCAATAAATTTCCCCACGCGCATCCGCATCCATCAAAATTCTAGCCATTGTGGATTGACCACGGGCAGGGCCCAACTCATAGGCGATGCGGCCAATTTCAGGATCACGCTGAGATTCTCGGACAATTAAACGCATAAACGCAATATTGTCGGTTTGAATAATGGCGTTATATAATTTTAGTGCAGTATCAAAAAGTACCTCTCGAACACTCAATGCACCGAGCTCTGTCAATAATGCATTTTCACCAAAAAAACATTCATGTCGACGTTGCACCAATGCGACCAACAATCCTTTCTTACACCCAAAGTATTGATAAATTGATGCTTTTGATCCACCCACATGTGCAACCAAACTGTCTAGGCTGACCCCATCAAAGCCATGCAGCAAGAAAAGTTCGTCTGCGGCCGTCAACAATGCTTCACGACGCTCTATGCCACGTTTTGTTTGCGGTAAACAAGGCATGGTGTTGGCTATAGAATGTGTTTGCACGTTTTCTGTTACATCAGACATGATGAATTCCATGGGGTTATTGACAATGAATGTCGAGCCTAGTGGCATCTGAAAACTTAGCGAGTTCCGCTGAGCTTATGGCTGTCAAGTACAACGAAAATTTATAAATTTATAAATCGTACTGTACAGTACAGTACGATACAACAGCAGGGTCACCGAAAGCAAGTCTCTAAATACAAATGACGATCCCGTAAGGAATAATAGACAGCTTTATATTTGCTTATGAGCTCAATTTTTAAATCGACAGAATTAAGAGTTAGTGATTGTTAACTTCTTTAGATTTAACTCAGTACAACCAGAAGATTAATAAGATGTATTGAACAACAGTCTAGAAAAGACCAAAGGTGAGCCGCATAGATTTCATACTTACACATAATCGAGCCGTGAGCTGTATAGCTTGAAGTTTGTGATCGTAAATAATCTATTTTTTGTGAGGCAGTACACAAACAAAAAAATATGCGTTTTTTTTTTCGCATCTATAATACGCAGAGTCTGTATCTAAAAGAATGAACAACTTAGTCAGCTCAAAGCCTGTAAATTGAATATTAAGAGGAGGGAAGGATCTCATGGCATCTATTTTGATGACAAACCTCATACTTTCAGGAAGATCTGGAACCGAGGTTGCTACAGTAGAACTTGCATATGCCTTAAAAGGACGCGGGCATCGTGTAGCAATCTATAGTCCATCTCTCGGACCAACCGCTCACCAAGCAAGAGTACTCGGTATACCCGTAACCAATAAGATTGAATCTATTGGCTTTATTCCCGATATTATTCATGGACATCACAATACTGCTTTAACTGTAGCTTTGATTCGCTTCCCTAAAACTCCCGCAATCTTTGTTTGCCATGACTCGTCTACACCTTATGATGCAGCTCCTCCTCTCGTTAGCCGAATCCATGCATATATCGCTATAGATAACGCTTGTCGAGATCGGCTGGTATTAGACGGGGTTCCAGAATCAGAGATTCAAATCATAGCCAATGCTGTAAATTTAGACCAATATAAACAACGTGATTGCTATTCAACGGTGCCTAAAACAGCATTAGTTATTACAAAACAAAGTGTTGACTACATAGCGGAAATTAAAAAAGCGTGTAAAGCAAAAGGCATAAAAGTCAGCGTGTTGGGTGTAGGTGTTGGGAAAGTTGTCGATGATCTTCCCCTACGCTTTCATAAGGCCGATGTGGTCTTTGCATACTCAAGAAGTGCCATCGAAGCAGCGGCTACTGGAGCCATGGTTATCCTTACCGATGAGTCTGGTTTTGGGGGTACTCTCTCCGCTGAAATGATAGAAGCATGGCCAAATTGCAACTTGGGTCGACGTCATGTATGTACAAGAAAAATTAACACGGAAGATATCATCACAGCTTTAAACGGTTATGACCCTGATGAGCTCAGGAAAATTTCTTTGATATTAAGAAATAAGGTTGATCTGAATGCTTTGGCAGTACAATGGGAATCATTGTACGAAAGAATTATCAACGCCCCTAAACGCCTTATTAACCCGGTTCAAGATGATGCACTCCTTGCAGCCTATGTTGCGAAGATGGCATTCAATTTAGTTGAAAAATACACTATAGATCCCCTAGAACAACATGCCATCTATCGTTTTGATGCATCAAGCTATTTATTAAAAACGATAGTTGGAGAAAAAACAAAATCCACAATTCGAACAACGGGAGTTGCGGGTTTTCTTTTATTTGGCCCGTATATCACATTGCAAAAGGGTCATTACCAAATCAAATTTTTTGGAAATGTAAAAACCTTAAATCATGCAGATTATGCAGATATCACGATAGACAATGGCAAGAAAACACTGATCAAAATACCTTTAGTTCACACACAGGATGATCTGATTATCAATTTACCCATATCAATCGATGAAGCTATAACCAAAATGGAGGCTAGAATTTTTGTCTCTGAAAACTCAGTGCTGGAGTTTTATTCATTAGAAATCTCGCCAGTTGCCGATGTTATACAAGAAAGTGATTTTATTTTGAACAAATACATCGCCTAGCAATAACTTTAGAGATTCGTCGTTCAGACTACCTCCTCATATGTTGGCTCAAGAAAGAAGATCGGGTTTGAAATCAATCGCCATAAAATAAAATTAAAAAAATCACTCACAGCTACAATAAAATCTAATTAATTCAGTTGCTTTTTAATACGCTGAAGTTTATAAAAACTTATGTGATGTACGCATCATGACTAATAAAAATTATTTAAAACTTTACCGTCTCGCTTTTAGAGGAAACACGTATGCTTTCAATTCTGATCACCAATATTATCCTCTCAGGGCGCTCAGGCACAGAAGTCGCTACAGTCGAACTGGCCTATGCTCTTAAATCTAAAGGGCATCGTGTTGCTATCTTTAGCCCTATGCTTGGTGCAACAGCTCGAATTGCAAGAACACTTGGCATCCCCGTCACCAATCAAATCGGTAAAATTGGTTTTGTGCCTGACATCATTCACGGCCACCATAACGTTGCCTTAACAGCTGCACTGATTCGCTTCCCGCAAACGCCCGCAATTTTTGTTTGTCATGATTCAGTATCACCTTATGACACGCCGCCGCCACTTTTAAATCGGATCGGTGGCTATGTCGCAATTGATGCTGTGTGTCGTGATCGCATGGTTGTGGATGGTGTACCAGAATCTAAGGTTCAGATTATTGCCAATGGTGTTGACTTAAGCAGATTTCCTTTACGTCAAACGATTGCCAAAGAACCGCGCAAAGCGCTTATTGTCACCAAGCACATCGCAGATTTTGTGCCCGAAATTGAAAAAGCATGCAAGCTCCGAGGCATTGAAGTCGACGCTGTGGGAAGTGGCGTTGGTAAAATTGCAACTAACTTATCTGAGCGGTTCTTGGATGTAGATGTAGTTTTTGCATTTTCTCGTAGTGCAATTGAAGCCTCGGCGACAGGCGCAATGGTCATTCTCACTGACCATAACGGGTATGGCGGGATACTGTCATCAGAACTGCTGCAAGATTGGCCCGATAGCTTTATGGGTTGTCGTAAAGTCGTTGAACATACAATCCGAACGGAATCGATGCTGCACGCGCTAGATCAATTTAATGCTGAAACTATCTTAAACGTTTCATCCGCGCTTCGCCAAAAAGTGGGACTGGCTTCCATTGTTCAACAATGGGAGCGGCTATACACACAAGTTATTCAGTCATGGAAGTCGGCTCCAATCGATTCCGCTCATGATGATGCTTTACTCGCAGCGGCTGTTGCTGAAGCCACCATGACGCTCTATGAAACATATGATAATACCCATGCCATCTCACGCTTTGATGGCGCAGATATTCGTCTTGCCACCCAAGTCGGTAAGAAATCAGGCACATCCATCCGAACGACTGGCGTGGCTGGATTCCTTGTCCATGGACCCTATACGTCACTTGAGGCAGGGCAATATCGGGTGAAGCTCTATGGCGAGATCCGATCTTTAGGCGGAGAGTTTCATGCATTCGCACAAGTCACGGTCAACAAAGATCGCGATGTCATCATCGAAAGCTATCCGCTAACCAAAATCGAAAACGATAGCCTCATTCTTGATATGCCGCTCTTTTTGGATGATGCAACTTCAGAAGTCGAAATTAGAGTTTGGGTTTATGCAGATTCAAGTCTCGATGTGAACTTATTAGAAATTATTGCCGTTGAGCAAACATGAGAATACGAATCCATTTTTTTATGAATTTATGATGGAAATGCCTGCATAAAATTTTACGATTTATGCAGGCATTTTTTTGATAATGCTTTGGTGCTAATCCGCTTTTCTCCACGGAACTGCCGGTGAACCCGTCCACGCACTTGAAGGCGGAATTTGCTCACCTTTCATAACCAGCGTCAAAGGACCTAAATAGGCATCATGACCAATTTCAGCATGATAGAGAATAATACTTCGTGCGCTCACCGACACACGGTCACCGATAATGACATGACCAATCTTCATAATACGGTCTTCAAATAGATGCGTCTGAGGGCCACAGAAACTATTCATCTCGACATGATCCCCAATCTGAACACAATCGTATTCAGTGATGTCTGTTGTATCGAGATAAACCTGCTTACCAATTTTGGTGCCCATCAAACGGAACATCCAAGGCAAAAGTGGTGTCCCACGCAGATAATTTAAGAAATTGGGTACTGAAACTGACTCATGTAAACTGGTGACTGCTTCACTGAGCCAAACAAACAGTGTCCACATCGGCACAGATTTTGGTTTATAGCGACCGATCAGTACCCACTTAAGCAAACCCACAAAAATAAAGCAGCCGATACCGTACAGCAATCCGCATAGGATCAGCATGGCAAAACCAGCTGTCCAACCTTGAGTCTCTGTGGTTTCAATCACGGAAAGTACGACCATATAACCCACACCAATGGTCAGCGCTAACGGCAGGACGATACGCATCGCTTCAATAAAACCACGCGCGATACGACGCAACGCAGTGGGTTTAAAAGTAAGTCCTTCGGTAAAACCTACCATCTTCTCACGTGCAGGAAGACGAATAGGCGGTGAACCGAACCAAGTCTCACCTTCATTGATCTGGTGCTCTGGCGCTTTAGACTGTACGCCAATCAGGACGCCATCCGGTATGGTTGTCCCATCGGGGACATAAGCACCATTACCAATAAAGCTGCGGTTACCAACTACTGTAGGCTTTAAGATCATCCAGCCACCGCTGATTTCCTCATCACCGAGCATTACCGCATCCGCAATAAAGCTTTCATCACCAAGCGTCAGCATGTCTGGAACCACGCCCATAGCTGTGGAGATCTCGGCATCACGACCGACTTTTGCACCCAGCATCCGATACCAAGTGGGTGCATAAACGGTGGCATAGACCCCACGCAAAATTTGTAGACTCGACTCTTGAATTTGGTTAGCAAACCATTTTCGATAATACGTTTCACTGTGTACAGATGATATCCCTGGTTTAAGCCTTGGCAATGCAATCCAACGAATCGCAACGGAAAGGAGTGCTGTGACGACGATCATTACGGCACTTGCAGGAATGGCTAATATAAAATAATGCACTGCGGTTAATGTAATATTATCGGCAGCAAGCAAAGGACTCAGCCAATGTGCATCTAACCAATCTACAATAATAAAGGTTGGAAAAATGGGGATAAAAAATAAACAAGCCACGACCATGACACTGGCGAAAAAGAAGATGAACTCGCCAGCTAAACGCGTATTGGATACAGCAGGGCGAGGCGGGTAGCTTGATGGATCGAAAGTATCCACTTTTTTTGCAGGAGCACCATCCCAGACCTCAAATTCATCTATGACTTGACCATGCGATAGGGCGGACAAACCGTTTAATCGACCATAGGTTTTGATGGCCGTATCACTTTCTAGAATTGCGTAAGATCCAATATAGCTTTCTTTTGCCAGGTTAATACTGCCGAGTATCAACCAACCACGTTCAACGCGCGCGTTTTCTAAATTGACCGATGAGCCGATACTGACACCATCGCCAATACTCACTAGTGAGGGCATGCGGACATGGATGGATCCTATAGAGACATCACGACCGACTTTTGCACCCATCCCGCGGAGATACCAATGATATAGCGAAGATCCAGAGAGTAAATGTACAGGCGCAACATCTGACAAGCGATCTGCGAGCCACCAACGTAAATAAACAACACCCCATAGTGGATAGCGACCTGCTTTGATATTCAGCAGTAGTAAGCGTTTACCGACTATCGAGACGGCAAAACCAACAATTTGAGTAAGTAAGAATACTGTGAGCGATACACCAATCGCATACCAAACATTATCGTCTGGACTACCCGTCAAGAAGTGATAAGTAAAGAATGGCGCAAGCCACTGCAAAATGTGCAGACTGATAAGAAATGGCAATAGAATGATTTGTGCAAGACCACAAAAGAAACGACGTGCTGTGTGATCTTGGAGCTCCTCGGGCTGCCAAGCTACGACATTATCTTGCTGGGCTGATTGTTCAGCCATTTTCTCGGCAATCGCACCAACGCGACGCTTCTGATAAAGATCGTGAATCGTAATATGGCTGTACTCTGGGAATGCTCGCAGTCCCGAAACAAGACGTGCCGCGAGCAAGGAATGTCCTCCTAAATCATCAAAGAAGTCAGCGCTAAGCTGTATCGCTGCGTTTGGAAATAATTTATTCAATACCCCGAACAAAGCTACTTCGGCAGGGTTAGTCGGTTCATCCGAAGCAGCACGGTCGACAATCGTCGTGAGCGGCAATACCCGTAAAGCTTTACGATCAATTTTCCCAGACAACAACCGCGGCACTTGCTCAATCACTTCAAAGCGATTCGGCACCATATACGGTGGCAAATTTTCACGTAATCTTGCGCGGAGAAGAGTACCACTTAAACTTTCAGTTTTGGCTTGTAAATCATGATCCTGAGATCCATCTGGCACGATAAAAGCAATCAGTTGATCCATGCCATCTTCGTTGCGCAGCAGCACCGCTGCAGTGCCAATGCCAGTTTGCTCAGTCAGGATCGCTTCTATTTCGCCAAGTTCTACACGAAAACCGCGAATTTTGATCTGATCATCGGCACGCCCCAGTAACGCGATCTGTCCCGTTTCATCCAAAATGGCTAAATCGCCTGTTTTATAAAGTTTGGATTCTTCTAGCGTTTCTGCCCAAGGATTGTTTAAGAATTTTTCAGCGGTCAGATCGGGTCGTCCAAGATATCCATCAGCGACCCCCATGCCAAAAATGCAGAGTTCTCCAGTTTCGCCAATATTGAGTAAATTAAATTGGTCATCAACGACCAGCAAGCCGTAATTCGGTAATGGCTTGCCAATCGTCACAGGTTGCCCACGATGCAAATTCGCTAAACTGGCCGAAACCGTAGCCTCAGTGGGGCCATAGGTATTAAAAATCTGATGATGAGGTAATGCCCAACGCTCAACCAGTGAGTCGGGACACATTTCCCCACCAAGATTGATGATGCGCAAATTTGGGACATCGATGCTGAAGAGCGCTAATAATGTAGGAACAGCATGTAAAACCGTAATTTGGTTTTCAATCAGTGCGAGAGGCAATGCATCTGGGTCGGTCGTCAATGACTTAGGGGCAATCCATAACGTTGCACCCACCAAGTAAGAGATCCAGATTTCCTCAAAAGACATATCAAATGCGGTTGAGAATCCTTGATAAACTTTATCGCTTTCTTGAACACCAAGCACAGCGTTTTCACTGCGTAAGAAATGGCAAATACTGCCTTGATTAATCACAATCCCTTTAGGCTTTCCAGTCGAGCCCGAGGTATATATGACATAAGCAGGATGGCTGGGTAAGAAATTCTGACGACGACTTAATACACCATTAACAGGAACCGGAGCAAGTAATGCTTCGACTGTCCAGACAGGTTGCTCCACAGGTGATAGACGAGGTAGCCAGTTTGTATCACTGATTAAACCTGCTGCGCTGGCATCTTCCAAACAAACCATGATGCGATCAACGGGCGTCTCAGTGTCAAAAGGCAACCATGCGGCGCCCGCCTTGGCGATGCCAAGCTGTGCAACAAGGAGTTCTATGCCTCGAGGCAGCCAGAGACCCACGATCTGACCTGCGATCACCCCGTGTTGAATTAGATGATGAGCGATCAAATCCGCTTGCTGGTTCAACGCTGTATAAGTCAGCGCCCGCTGCCCTAAAGCATCATCATTGAATATTAATGCTGTTTTTTCGGGTGTCCGATTGACCGTTTCTTCAAATAGGTCAGCCAACACTTCATGCCGGAGTAGGTCGGGGCGATTTTCACCGCGTATGATTGCCCGAATGATCACGGAATCAGAGTTTTTTTGGTTTTCTTGAGATTCAGGGGTCACGAAATGTCCAAGTACAATAAAATAAGTTTGATGAGGAGTATCTAGTCGATTAAAACGTACACGCCCACAACTAAAGAGCGCTATGACAAGTATTTAGCGCTATCCTGCATAAGCGTGCAAGTAAATTTGAGTAATCAATAGTGACAATCGCCAAGCTAGGGTTAACCGTAGCGCTCCATTGTGAAAGTCATGTATTTCGCGTTGATGAATATGCAGAAATTGTGAATTTGTACCCTAACTCTATTTGTTATTTAGTACATGCTGTCTCTCTAATTGATCATAAATTGGCGCCAATGCAAAATTGATATAAATGAATTACGCATAGTGGTAACCGCTCGACTTACCCAATTCACGACCATTTCCAAATAAAATATTCATCATTGCACCATTCCATTGGCGTTATGCCTTTATCTGATTAACATTTAGTGCAAATTCAAGTACCATTCCCACACCTAGGTGACGTCTCGATTTGCTTGGGATGATTTGATGAAATCCTCCTAAAGTATGGTCGCTTTAATTTTGAGCGTAGAGCAGGGCTTAACTTAAGTCTCTTAGCGCTATTTTCAGCAAAGATCACAACCTATACATTTTTTCCCTTAATACTACTAAAGGACAAAACCATGCTAGAAGCCTACCGCCAACACGTTGCAGAACGTGCCCTACTTGGTGTCCCACCAAAAGCGCTTGATGAAGCTCAAGTAGCGAGCCTTGTTGAACTTCTTAAAAATCCACCAGCAGGCGAAGAAGCTTTCTTGGTTGATTTACTTGAAAACCGTATTCCACCGGGTGTCGATCAAGCTGCTTACGTTAAGGCTGCTTTCTTAGCTGCGATCACCAAAGGTGAGGCAACATCACCACTTGTGACCAAAGAGCGTGCTGTATACCTGTTGGGTACAATGCTTGGTGGTTATAACGTTGAGCCATTGGTTTCAGCGCTGGATAATCCAGAACTTGCTGCTGGTGCAGCTGAAGCATTGAAAAAAACCTTATTGGTATTTGATGCATTCCATGATGTGCAAGAAAAAGCACAAGCGGGAAATGCACACGCGAAAGCTGTACTTGAATCATGGGCAAATGCTGAATGGTTCACTGGTCGTCCAGAAGTTGCACAAAAAATCACTGTGACCGTGTTTAAAGTCACAGGTGAAACCAACACTGATGACTTGTCACCCGCTCAAGATGCATGGTCACGTCCAGATATTCCATTGCATGCCAATGCGATGCTAAAAAATGCGCGTGAAGGGATCAATCCTGAGAAACAAGGTGAAATTGGGCCAATCAAACAAATAGAAGCATTGAAAGCCAAAGGTCATATCGTTGCTTATGTAGGCGACGTGGTAGGTACAGGTTCAAGCCGTAAATCAGCGACCAACTCTGTGCTTTGGTTTACTGGCGATGACTTGCCACACATTCCAAACAAGCGTGACGGCGGTGTGTGTATCGGTTCTAAAATCGCACCGATTTTCTTCAACACCATGGAAGATGCTGGCGCACTGCCATTTGAAGCAGATGTTGGCAACCTCAACATGGGTGATGTGATCGACATCTTCCCATACGAAGGCAAAATCACTAAAAACGGTACTGATGAAGTATTGTCGACTTTCGAACTAAAATCACAAGTATTGCTGGATGAAGTTCGTGCGGGTGGTCGTATCAATCTGATCATCGGTCGTGGTCTGACTGGTAAAGCACGTGAAGCGCTTGGCCTACCAGTATCAACTTTGTTCCGTACCCCAGTACAACCTGCAGACACTGGCAAGGGTTATACCCAAGCACAGAAAATGGTTGGCCGCGCATGTGGTTTACCAGAAGGCACTGGTATCCGTCCAGGTACTTACTGCGAACCAAAAATGACCACTGTCGGCTCACAAGACACCACTGGTCCAATGACCCGTGATGAATTGAAAGATTT
>CAYJTU010000013.1:0-37503 GCA_964373105.1 uncultured Moraxellaceae bacterium
AGAAAAATCGGTTCGCTATGTTCCGCTTCATGGGTCGGTGTATGACCTGCCCGCACCGCTAAGGTATCAAAAGAAAATGCAGGTTCTGCGTGATGATCAATATTTTGATCAAGTTCATCTTGTAAACCACGGACTAAATTATCGGGTAAATCGCTCATGACACTACTCATTAGGGTAAAGCAAAAAACAAGTTGGAAAAAAAGCTGGTACT
Organism: uncultured Moraxellaceae bacterium; assembly: GCA_964373105.1. Classification (GTDB taxonomy): domain Bacteria; phylum Pseudomonadota; class Gammaproteobacteria; order Pseudomonadales; family Moraxellaceae; genus Aquirhabdus. The sequence continues at coordinate 212 of CAYJTU010000013.1, forward strand.
TATCACAAATGCATAAATTCTTTAAAGCTTATGATTCAACACACCATAAAGTATTGTGAAAGCCGATATGCAGTGCGTCAAGCACAAAATCATTGAGTTGTACCTAAAGCCATAAATAAGTCGACTTAAACAAAATTGACCGGATGTACTTTAATTTTGTAACGCATGCCAACATATAAGCACTGTATTTATTGCTAGACTAGAAGAAATTGTTGGGACTTTTTCTCTGCGCTTAAAGTGCTACTTTTCTGTGCTTTATTATTTCCTTCACCCTAAAAAATTAACTCAATGTTTGGAGTCAAATTCATGTCGTCGTCAGTTAAATCATCATTAAAGCCAAAGCGCTTTAAGGTTCCCTCCATAAAAAAACTGACTGAATCTGCTCAATTCATTAATTTGCATGATCGATTTTTCGATAATGAAAGCCTCGTCCAAGCGGGAAAAACCCCCTTCACTGTCATTTCTGATGATGTCCAAGAGCAAGGTTTGATCAAATTACGGCACTATCCTGCACTTGAAGGCTTCCCGACACGTCACCGTGTCCCTGTTGTTATTGTTGCGCCGCTTGCGATCAATATGCTGGTCTACGATTTGTTTGAAAACCGTTCCTTGGTACGCTTTTTATTAGAGCAAGGTTTTTCTGTTTATATGACCGATTGGGGCAGCCCTACACGTGAGCATGCACGTTATAACTTTGAAGAATATGTCCTCAATTTTATGCCCAAACTCTTTGAGCAAGTGCGACAGCACAGCGGGCAGCAAGAGTTATCCCTGCATAGCTGGAGCATGTCTGGCGTCTTTACACTGCTCTACGCTGCAGCGACCAAAGATCCTGATATTAAAAATCTTATTGTTTTAGGCACTCCTGTCAGTGCTTATCTCTCCGGTACCAATGGCGCATTGTTCCAACGTGCAGGTAAAGCGATGAATTGGGTCGAGCGGCTTACTGGGTTTCATCCGCGCACACTGCCCGCTGGTGTTCTACACTCGTATGGCTGGACCAATGCACTCGGTTTTAAGCTCTTGGACATTCCCGGCACGCTTAAGGGTCATCTTTCGATGTTACGCCAACTCGATAATCGCGCGGCTGTAGAAAGTCATGCGACCCATGGCGCCTTCCTTAATCACATGGTTGATTATCCAGGCGGGATTAACCGCGATATGCTGATCAAAGTTTGGATGGACAACGGTCTTGCACATGGTGAGTTTAAGATTGGCGGTAAAACTGTTTATTTAAAAGATATCCATGCCGCACTACTTGCTGGTGGGGGGCGTTCAGACACAATGGTGACGGTTGATGCAGTTCGCCCGCTGGTCGATTTGGTCGCTACCCGTGATGCAACCTTCATCACGCTTCCGGGCGGTCACGTTAGCATGATTGCGAGCGAAGCAGCATCCAAGGAGTTCTGGCCAGTTCTTGCTGAGTGGCTCGCCAAGCGTTCAGATTAAATTTTTCTCACTCGGATATCCTTATCTTTGATAAAAAAGATAAGGATAAGAGGACGTGCTTTTGACCTTAAAATGTGCCATCTACTGTACCGTCATCGATAACTTTGGCGATGTCGGCGTATGCTGGCGCCTTGCAAGGCAACTTGCTGATGAGTACTCGATAGAAGTCGTACTTTGGGTTGATGATCTTGTCAGCTTTTCTAAACTAGCCCCGACCTTAGATCATCAGTTGTCGACACAAAAGCTGGATCAAATCACGGTCGGCTTATGGCAGGAAAATAAGCAGCAGACTCATGAGCACTATGACCTTGTCATCGAGGGTTTTGGCTGTCGCTTACCTGATTCAATGCTTGATACCATGGCCATGCAAGCACATCATGGTCTACAGCCCCCACTTTGGATTAATCTCGAATATCTCAGCGCCGAGCCCTGGGTCATCGACTGCCATGCCATGCCGTCAACGCATCCATCGACAGGTTTAATCCAACATTTTTGGTTTCCAAGTTTCTATGCACAAAGCGGAGGTTTACTTCGCGAAGCGGCCTTACTGGTAGAACGCAATGAGTTTCAAAACAGCGCAACGCTTCAAGGTGATTTTTGGATGAAGCTAGGCATTGATCATGCGCTAAGTTTTGACCGACGGCTTTCACTGTTTGCCTATGAGAATGACGCGATTAGCGACTTGTTGACCGATTTAGCCTCGGATCAGGTCACTACACTCTTACTTATTCCAATGGGCAAGAGTGTCGCTGTAATCAATCGATGGGCTGATTGTAATTTTAAAGTCGGCGATCGAATCACACGCGGCGCGCTCACCCTCATCATTCTCCCCTTCATGAATCATACGGATTATGATCGATTGCTCTGGGCGTGTGATCTGAACATGGTCCGCGGAGAAGATTCATTTATCCGTGCTCAATGGGCAGGCAAACCACTGCTTTGGCAAATCTATCCGCAAGAAGAAGACGCTCATCTCCTAAAGCTGGAAGCTTTTATAAGTCTTGTTGCCGCAAGGGTTGAAATCAAGACATCTTGGCGACAAGCAATGTACGCATGGAATGACCCGAGTCAAGCATCATCCTCATGGCACCAGATTCTTACAGACCTGACGGATTGGCGAACCTCTGCACGAACTTGGCAACAACATTTAACTAAACAGTCGGACCTTGCTGCCCAGTTAATGCAATTTCTCACTCAAATTCATGCTAAGAAATAAGCATTTTATAAATAAGCTGTAAATAACTTTCAAATTACTCGTAAATAATCGTAAAACCTGATGACATGACGCATAACAGTCATGAATTTGGTTAGAAAATCGGGTAGAATCGCGCCTTACCGAAACGCTCCATAGGATTCACCCCACATGAAAACCGCACAAGAAGTCAAATCTGGCAACGTAATTATGGTTAACGGCAACCCTATGGTTGTTTTGAAAACCGAATTCAACAAATCAGGCCGTAACTCAGCCGTTGTCAAAATGAAGATGAAAAACTTGCTGAATGAACAAGCTCAAGAGTCTGTTTATAAAGCTGACGAAAAGTTTGATCAAATCATTCTTGAAACCCGCGATGTCACTTACTCTTATTTCTCTGATCCAATGTACATTTTCATGGATGACGAATTCAACCAGTACGAAGTTGAAGAAGAAAACTTAGGCGATACCAAGAACTTCATCGAAGACGGCATGACTGATGTATGTGAAGTCACCATGTACGAAGGAAAAGCAATCTCTGTAGAGTTGCCAACCATCATCGTTCGTGAAGTTGAATACACTGAACCTGCTGCAAAAGGTGATACTTCAGGTAAAGTCACCAAAATCGCAAAATTGAAATCAGGCTATGAACTGCAAGTGGCTTCATTTATCGAAATCGGTGAACGCATCGAAATCGATTCCCGCGACGGTTCATTCCGTGCACGTGCGAAAGGCTAATACTGTTTTCAAAGTTTATCTTTGAGAAACTGGATGTCAGCATGTTAAAAAGAGAGCCTAGGCTCTCTTTTTTATTGGGCAATGATTACAGGATAATTTTTTGAATACTGCCAAAGATCTTATCACCCGCATCGCCTAGCCCGGGCACGATATAGCCGTGTTCATTGAGTCCTTGGTCAACTGAAGCCGTGTAGATTTCAACATCGGGATGTGCCTCAAGAACTCGCTGAACCCCCTCGGGTGCGGCGACCAAGACCATGACGCGAATATCTTTGCAGCCACTGGCTTTGAGTACATCGATCGCAGCAACCAATGAACTGCCCGTTGCGAGCATGGGGTCAATGATCAATCCCAAACGATTGGCTATATCCGGCACCATTTTTGAATAATATGTTCGTGCTTGCAGTGTTTATTCATCGCGCTCTAAGCCAAGTACGCTCACCTTGGCACTGGGAATCAAGTTTAAAACACCATCCAACATACCAATGCCCGCGCGTAGAATCGGCACCACCGTCACTTTTTTCCCTGCAATTCTTTGTACGACGACGGGCCCTGCCCAGCCTGCAATTTCTTGATCTTCAAGCAGTAGATCTTTAGTGGCCTCATAGGTCAAGAGCATAGTCACCTCTTGCGCAAGTTCACGAAAGTTCTTGGTACTGATATCAGCACGGCGCATCAGACCCAATTTATGTCGAATCAGAGGGTGGCGGATTTCGTGAGTTGGCATAATTAAAGCTCCAGAATCTATGAGTAAATCGCCTTGAGAGCAAGTAAAGGGCTTTTAACCTTCAACCACATTGGATGGTACTTTTCGACGTGAAAACAAAGGCAGCAGTTGTATTAAAATAATACATAGTAAAATTAGTGCACAGCCCAATACACCCTCAAAGTCTAAGAGCTCGCCTAACCATAAAAAACCGAAGAATGACGCAAATAAGGTCTCCGAAGACATCACAATTGCAGCATCAGCGGCTTGAGTATAACGCTGGGCAATCACTTGGCCGGTATAGGCTATACCCACCGATATGAGGCCTGCATAGAGTATTGCCCCTGAGGCCTGTTGCAGTCCTGCCAGAGAAATAGGCTCACGCATGAGGCCCCAAACCAGTCCTAAAATACCTGCAATTAAGAATTGCGAAAATGCAACCAAAAATGGGGAGTTAAGCCGCTCTGCAATACGCCCGACAAAAACAATTTGCAAAGCCCAAAATGGACAACTTGCTAGTACCCAGCTGTCACCCGAACCAAAAGTAAGTGAGTCAATACCAGAGAGCAAACCAATCCCAATGACGCATCCAATCGATAGTGGCCATACCGACCAATGGGGCCGCTGCCGTAGAATCAACCATGCAAAAAGTGGCACCATGGGGACATAGAAACCTGTGAGAAAGCCTGCATTTGTCACACTGGTGCGGGCTATGCCAACTTGCTGTAATAATGCCGCCACAAATATGAATACGCCGAGCATTGCCAATTGAACAAAGTCACGGTGTTTATAATGATATACATTTGATGTTGTGCTTAACTTGATCGTTTGCTGACGTTTTTTATACTCTCGATAGACCAGTGGTGAAATGGCGAGTGTGCCAAGCAGGAAACGCAAACCCGTGAAGGTAATTTCGCCTACGCCTTCAAGATTTTTTTGCACTACAAACGTGGTGCCCCAGATTAAAGACACTACTAAGAGTAGCAAGTTTGCCTGTAAACGACTCATATCAAGACAACATCATATATAAAGAGAAATAGGCGAATATAATTTGAAAGAAACGACTCTAGTGGACTTTAAAGCCCGTTCTTCTTAAATTTTAAGTTGATGTGAAATTATACCAATATTTGACCCATTGGTATAATTTTAAATGGTCAATATACGGAATAAATCAATGATTTATTTGCCCTAAGAATGTGCGAATTCGTGGGTTTTCTTGTGCAGCAAAAAATTGCTCAGGCGGCGCATCTTGTGCAATACAGCCTTGATCGAAAAATAAGATCCGATCTCCGACTTCCCGCGCAAAGCCCATTTCATGCGTGACCACAATCATCGTCATGCCCGATTTTGCCAGCCCTTTCATCACATCCAAAACTTCTTTGACCATTTCTGGATCAAGCGCTGATGTCGGCTCGTCAAATAACAGCACTTCAGGTTTCATGGCCAATGCACGTGCGATCGCAACACGTTGTTGTTGCCCGCCGGATAAAGCATAGGGGTATTTATGCGCATGATCTTGCATCCCTACCCGTTCAAGTAATTGTTTCGCTTCTACACTGGCCTGCTCTTTCGACAACTTCCGCACTCGACGCGGCGCGAGTGTGATGTTTTCAAGCACGGTCATATGCGGAAATAAATTGAATTGCTGAAACACCATGCCCACTTCAGCCCGCAAAGCACTTAAGTGACGTAAATCATCATCCACTTCAATGCCATTAATGATAATCGTGCCGCTATCGTGCCGCTCCATACGATTCAGCATACGGAGTAAAGTGCTTTTGCCTGAACCTGATGCCCCAATAATGACGGCGACCTCACCGGCATTAAAATGAGTACTGATATTTTGCAAGACATGTGCGCTACCAAAGTATTTGTTGACGTGATCGATGGTAATTAAAGGTTTAATCATGATTGACGTCCTTCTACATCAAAGCGGCGCTCAACAGCACTGGAGATTTGCGTCAAAATTGTGGTCAATAGCAAGTAAATCACGGCGGTCGTCACTAACGTCGGAATAGGCTGAAAAGTTTCCGCTTGGATTCGGTTCCCCACATTGGTGAGTTCCACGACTCCAATGGCATAGGCTAAAGACGTATCTTTGAGCAGTGCGATGAAATTATTGACAAGCGGCGGTAACGCTACTTTAAAGGCTTGTGGAAAAACAATATCGGTTGCCGTATGCCAAGAAGACAAACCCAAAGACTGCGCAGCTTCTACCTGCCCCTTAGGCACGGCAAGTAATCCAGAACGAATGGCTTCTGCATGGTAGGCTCCGGCGTTCAAGGCCAGCGCTATCACGGCCGATGGGAACTCTGCGAACTGAAGCGAAGGGATAAAGATAGGCAGGGCTAAATAGACAAATAAAATTTGCACCAATAGCGGAGTACCGCGGATGACCCAAATATAGAACCCAGCAACCCAGCGAATCGCGCGAAAACGCGATAATTTGCCTATTGCAGCAATGATGCCCAGTACGACACCAATCACCCCTGCGATAATCGCAAGTTCAACGGTGATCCGTGTCGCTTTGGCAAACTCTTGAGCATTTTCACCAATTGGTGAAGGGATGTGCGCAAGTGGAATTGCAAGTAACCATAAGAAGAGCAGTAAAACGGCAATAGCGACTGCAATCGTTGCTGAACTTCGACTCTGTCGCCCCCAACTTTCGGGCCAGCTTAAAAACTTTAAAGACACTAACTTTCTCAACTACTAGATATCATGAGCAATACTTTATTAAATAAATACTTAGGCACGTATATTATTTACAACGAATGTCTTCTTTGAAGTATTTGTTGGAAATCGCAGTATAGGTACCATCGGCAAGGATTTGATTGAAAGCTTTGTTATAGGCTTCTGCCAAAGGAAGGTTTCCTTTGGAAACCAACGCCCCCACTTTTTCAACAAAAACAAAATCACCAATTTTAAGTCCAGATTTAGGGTTTGCTGCTAATGCGGCCTTCGCTAGGAATTTATCCGAGACCCAAGCATCTGCACGTCCCATAGTGACCGCTGCTTGAGCATCAGTATCTTTCGGGAAGGTTTTGATGTCTTTAATATTAGGCACCTTCTTCAGATTTTCTAGATAAGAGGTACCGACTTGAACCACTACTTTCTTACCTGCCAAATTTGCGGTATTTCGAATCGCTGGATCTTTGGACACCACAACACCACCTGTACAATAGTGTGGCGTGGTAAACGTGACAACTTTGGCGCGTGATTCAGTAATCCCATGCGATGCAATCACCAGATCCCAACGATCTTGCTGCAGGCCGGCTATGAGTGCATCAAAGCCTACACTTTTCCACTCAACAGCTAAGCCCATCTTTTGAGCGACCGCATTGGCAATATCAATTTCAAAGCCGGTGAGCTTTCCTGCTTGGAAATAATTAAAAGGAGAAAACTGCCCTTCCGTCGCAATGATAATTTTATGATCTTTCTCTATTACAGCCAGTGGACGAGCCTCTACCGCTTGGAGGGGTAACAATGCCAGCGCGCCAAGTAAGCCTACGATGCTCAACGATTTTAAATACTTAACCTTCATATATTAAACTTCCTACTCATTATTCGTTGCACTGTATAACCGTCTTCATCATCGTCGATCATGACGACAAATCGCTTCATTTCACATGCGGCACATTAGCAATGTTCAGCAATATATATACCAGAATTCGCCCGTTATGATGATCGTATCACCATGCTATATGTTTGTTATGATAATAATATCTACTCTGCAGCGCAGTATCACTTTTGCGACGAACGTCGTCATCTTATAGCGTGTATCTAAGATATCATGATAGTCGATAATTCAATTAGAATCATGATATTAAAGCCATAAGCGCATCTTGCTACTGGCCTAAAACCTAACACTTACTTTAAAAAGGGTGAGATTGTAAGGTTTCTCTTGTGCCTATAGTTAATTTATTTTCTAAATGGTAAAATTAATAAATGTCAAAAAACAAAATAACAACCCTAAAAAATGACGTACACATTTAATCTATAGACATATTTTTCAATAACATACTACTGGATGCTGTAAAAATGACTCAATCAATCGCATTTCTAGGGCTGGGTGCCATGGGCTGGCGTATGGCAGCACATTTACCCAAGGCATTTTCTGATGTTCGCGTGTGGAATCGCACATTTAGTAAAGCAGAAGCACATGCTGTCCAGTTTGGAACGAGTGCGAGTAATATTGAACATGCGGTTCAGGCAGATGTGATTTTTTCTTGTTTGCCAACCAGTGCTGAAGTCGAGGCACTCATTGCTGCTTATCCGCCAAAAGCCGGGAGTATTTGGGTAGATTGTACCAGTGGCGAGCCCACCTCTGCTCAGCGCCTGTCTGCGCGGCTTGCTGAAACCAATGTTCACTTTCTCGATGCACCAGTCTCAGGCCAAACCATCGGTGCTGAAAAAGGTACGCTGACGGTCATGGTCGGTGGCGATACCGTCGCATTGGAACGAGCCCGCTCGGCAATTGAGCCTTTTTCAGGCTTAATTGAGCATGTTGGTGGTAGCGGCGCCGGCTTTGCGGTTAAAGCGGTGAATAATATGTTGTTGGCTGTCAATCTTTGGGCGGTCGCCGAAGGCTTTAGTGCATTGAAAGCCCATGACGTCAATTTAGAAAATGCCTTGACGTGTATAAATGCTTCGAGTGGTCGTAGCCTAGCTTCGGAAAATACCTTTCCTCAGCGGGTATTGAATCGTGAGTTCCCTTTAACGTTTGCATTGAATTTATTGGCGAAAGATACAGGCATTGCTATAGATCTGGCGCATAGCGCTAAACTCCCCTCTCCTCTGCTTGCGTTGACCCAGAGTTTATATCGTGCTGCAAGTAATAGCCTACCTGAAGACAGTGACTTTTCTGCGGTTGTAAAGCTACTGGAAAGTTGGACTGGACAAGTCTTAGAAGTCGCTAAATAAGGTATGAAGACAGTAATCAATGATTTTAGATTGGCACGACATGGTTAGTTATTTATGTTGAGCTGTCGTCCATTAAGAGCATCACATCCAGAAGATATTGATGCTCTTTTTTCGTTGTTCGAACAGGCCTCACAATATTTCAGCATTATTGAGGGGCGAAAGCCTGATTACAACGATGCTATTTTAACCTTGAACGAGCTACCACCTCTTAAAAGTATCGAAGACAAGCTTTGCTTAGGATTCTTTATTGATCAGCAGTTGGTTGGATGTATCGATCTCATAAAGGATTACCCAGAAGCGCATATTGCCTATCTGACTTTAATGCTGTTTTCCGAGCACTTTCAAGGGCAGGGCCTCGGGAAAGAAGCATTGCAACAAGTCTTAGAAATTTCAAATTCATGGGGCTGTCAAACGCTTCGATTGGCAGTCATCGAAACCAATCACCAGGCTCTTTCTTTTTGGAAACGAGAAAAGTTTACTGAAATCTATCGTAAATTCATACCGCAGTATACTGGTGAGGCCATTGTCATGGCTCTTGATATAAAGAGCAATTTACATTAGATCAACCGCTTAATGGAGTCCGGTCATTGAAAACAATTGGTCTTATTGGCGGTATGAGCTGGGAATCCACCATTCCCTACTATCGCATCATCAATGAAACGGTTAAAGATTCCTTAGGCGGATTACATTCTGCGAAGATCATTTTATATAGTGTTGATTTGCATGACATCGTGGAACTACAGCATAGCGGGAACTGGATCGAAGCAGGCCGATTATTGACAGAGGCTGCTCTCTCATTACAAGTTGCAGGTGCTGAATGTATCGTACTCTGTACTAATACAATGCATAAAATAGCACCGGCTATTGAAAGTGCAGTCAGCATTCCGCTTCTACATATTGTCGACGTTACTGCCGTGGCGATCAAAAAACTAAATTTCAAAACTGTCGGTCTTTTGGGTACTCGTTTTACGATGGAACAAGAGTTCTATCGCGAACGCTTTGAAGAATTACATGGTATCCGCATATTAACGCCCAATGAGATTGATCGTCAGAAAGTGCATCAAACCATTTATGAAGAGCTGTGCTTAGGTCAAGTGATTGATACATCACGGGATGAGTATCGCAGAATTATGCAGAAACTAAATGAAGCCGGTGCCGAAGCGATCATTTTAGGCTGTACCGAAATATCAATGCTCGTCAATCAAGGAGATAGTCTTACTCCTCTTTTAGATACCACCGAATTACATGCAAAAATGGCAGTGCAATGGGCTTTAACGGACTGATACTAACCACTCCTCACATCGACCTTTTTCACCCAAATTAATTCACAGGCACCTGCCCCGCTATCGTCACGTGTCAGAGAACTACGCCATACCCACCCCTTTCGTGGCTCGGTAACCTCTACCAATTGACCGGATATATGCAGTATTTGCCCAACGCGAACGCTCTTTAATTGTGCGGCGATCAAATCATTGGCAGGAATCATATGCATATTTGCGCTGTGAGAAATAATTTCTTGAAGTGGAATCGGTGGTGTATTTTCGTAAGAATAGCGATAGAAACGACCACTCTGGGATATGTTTAATTGTTTAATCACTGCCGTATCCGACATTCGTCCCCAACCCAATGCAATATCTATCGGGATAAGATCTGCACCCGTATCAAAGCGATATTGTTCTGTAGATAACACTCTGGCTTCAATCGAGAAATCCTTTAAAGGTTGGATCTTATAGTTCTTAAAGATCATCGCTAGTTGATTTGTTTCTGTCTGTATAGGATCTGCTTGTGCAGTCGTCAATCCATCGGGATGATGAATTGCTCTATGCCGATAATGATTGTAGGCGGCATATATGACCAAGCCAGCCAGCAATATTTTTACCCAACGCATAGTGCTTCCTAGCCCTGACATGATTAATGAGATCAGTTTATATGATTAATACGTTAAGTCATCTCCAACCATGAAAAAAAGGCACGCATTGCGTACCTTTAATTTTTTTTAAACTTTTTTATTTTTGTTGGATTAATCCAGCAGAAGATGTTGAAGTTGTAATAGGAAGCTTGCTCCACCTAAGTAAAGTGCGCCAATTCCTGTTGAAAGTGGGTGTGTTACAGCTGTCAATTTAGTATTAGCGCCTAAAGCATTCAGTGCGGTTAAACCCGTCACCGCAACTGCGTTGACACCGATATCAACTTGTTTAACGACATTTGTAACAAGTGGTATTTTGATCCCAAAAAGACCGCCAGCTACTTGATCGATTTCTTGTACATTGAGTTCGCGAAGTGTTGACATTTTATTCACCATTATTAATTAAACTTATATGGAAAAACAGGATTATAATTACAAAACACGATTACTACATTGTCACAGTTTTATCGTCATCACAGGGATGATGACAACACGCCAACAGTACGCTTTATCAAAAAAATATTCAATATCACAATGCACCATTTATGAGACGCAGCGCACAGTCCTTAAATTTGTCTTTTAATTATTAAGGAAATATTTTTATATAAAACAATTAATTATGACGTACCAATTGATCAGCTTTTATTTGGAGGCAATCGCTGCGGTTTGGCACAGGTTAACGCTTACGCAACATGATGAAATGACTTACAAGATATTCTTTTTATTAAACAATCAGGAAAAATAATATTAATCGCTAAGACTGATAACAAAACTTCAGATCCATTATATGACGTGTTCTATATGCTTGTATCAGTTACTATTTTAATATGTTTTATGGATAGAGTTTGCTTATTATTTTTTAAATTTTTCTTATTGGAAATTTGTTTAAACAAGATTCAAACAAATAGGTATTTGCCGTCTTAATAGTAAAAGCAGTGGCGTGAAAATAATCTAATTCATCACGCCACTGCTTTAACTTATAAGCCTGTATGACCCGCGATAAACGCTTTCATGTCATCAATATTTGATGTCATAACTTTAACGCGCTGTGGAAGTGCTTCGATGTTTTCAAATCCAGCGGGGCGTTCTGCATCCCGGCCCAAAGCTTCCTGAATCGTTTCATTAAACTTCGCTGCCAAAGCAGTCTCAAGCACAATCATTGGCACATCTTGCTCAATATGCTCAAGAGCGACTTTAATACCATCGGCGGTGTGCGTATCAATGGTAATGCCATAATTTTGTTCAACCTGACGAATTGTATTCAAACGATCATTGTGTGTTGATTTACCAGATTGAAAGCCAAACGCAGCGATTTTCTTGAACTCATCACCATCGCTACCGGCTTGACCGGATAGATCAAATCCGCCATCAGTCTCTACTTTACGAAACAAGGCAGCAACACGCAGCGCATCTCGATCAAGTAGGTCATAGATAAAGCGTTCAAAATTAGAGGCTTTCGAGATGTCCATGGATGGGCTTGAGGTATGCCACGTTTCTGCAGATTTGCGCACTCGATAAATACCTGTGCGGAAGAACTCGTCTAGTACATCATTCTCATTGGTTGCGACCACCAATTTTGCAATGGGCAGCCCCATCATCCGTGCAATATGCCCTGCACAGATGTTACCGAAATTACCCGAAGGAACTGTAAATGAAACCTTTTCAGCATTGGTGCTTGTTGCGCGTAAATAACCACGGAAGTAATAAATCACTTGGGCTATGACGCGTGCCCAGTTAATTGAATTAACCGTTCCGATTTTCTGCTTCGCTTTGTAGTCTAAATCGTTTGAAACCGCTTTAACCATGTCTTGGCAATCATCAAACACGCCTTCAACAGCAATATTGAAGATATTGTCATCTAGCAAGCTGAACATTTGCGCCGTTTGAAAAGCACTCATTTTTTTGTGCGGGGACAGCATGAAAACACGCACGCCTTTTTTGCCACGCATGGCATATTCTGCTGCGCTTCCTGTATCGCCAGACGTCGCGCCCAAAATATTCAATTCTTCATCATGCTTATTCAGCGTGTATTCAAACAAATTACCCAGTAATTGCATGGCCATGTCTTTGAATGCCAAAGTCGGGCCATTCGACAATGCCTGTAGAATCAGCTTACGCCCATTTTGATCTTCAAGGATTCGAAGTGGCGTAATTTCTGCCGAGTCTTCACCTGAACGTGCATTTTTATACACTTCGGCAGTGTAGGTTTTAGCGACCAGTGCTTTTAAATCAGCTTCTGGAATGTCGGTAATAAATTTCTTAAGCACTTCAAACGCTAAATCTGCATAAGACAAAGCGCGCCAAGCATTCAGCTCCTCACCACTGACTTGTGGGTAGGCTTGTGGTAAATATAGACCACCATCAGGCGCTAAGCCACCTAACAGGATCTCAGAAAAGTTTTGTGCTGCGGTATAACCGCGAGTTGAAACGTATTGCATAGGAGATAGAAAGAAGTGGCTAGAATTGACCGCAGATTATCGGCTATTACAGCATCTTTAGTCGAGTAAAATCTTTAACAAGATCGTTTGATACCGCGGGTTTTATATTTTTTTTATCTACAATTTTTTAAAGCCTAAGAAATAAAAAAATTAAATTCAGAGCGTAAACTTCAATTGCGGCATAGCTTACATGTGTCATGTTGATCAACAGGTGAGGCATTCACTATCCGCTCCGGATTAAACAATGAGGCCATCATACAAATACGCCTAATTCCAGATGCTGGAAGTATAAAAATTAGTTCCACATGTTTGAAATTGGGTGGGGCGAAATTTATAAAGGAGTAAAATCATAAAACTCTTTATCATATTCCCCCCCCGAAATATACATTAGAAAATTTTGGACCCATTGACACCAATCAAACTAACTAAACCTGCTGAAAGAGTCCAATACGTTGTATGCAGGGTCGTATTAATGATATTTGAAACATCTTTAGGTAAATGAATGGCATTTTCCACGTTACTGACAACATGTTCTAAGCCACTAAATAAACTATTTGAGGTGTTGGCTGCATGAACATAAGCATTCTGAGCTGCTCCTAGGAGGTCGCTCAATAGACCTGCTCCTGATACTTCATTGATTTCCTGAATATTTAACTCGCGAATTGTAGACATTGCATTCACCTATTTAGAGAAAGAAATATGGCATATTGCCAACCTATTCAAGACCACCTCTATCGGCATTCGCCAATAGTGTGATGCAGTTCTCAATTTATTACTAATAAAGGTATTTATCAATAGATTTTAATGTAATTAAAGTTAACGAAATACAGCGCCTATATGACACTACTTTAATATTGTGCGGAAAAATCATTATTTTAAAACAGCTTAATGATCAGATAGGTTTCAATTAAAATAAAAATGAGTTTACGGATTTACAAAATTCTGATGCTCATATATAAGATATTTGATTTAAAAAAAATCAAATATGCATTGATTTTAAAAACACAATATACATTATATGCTTAAGTATTATTTTATTGTAAATTCTGTACCTGTCGTACAACCAGTCGAATTTTTACCGCAGACCACTCATCACACGGTGTCACGCTGAAAACAATGCATGCTGAAGTAAAAGGAACTGCGCTTCTGTATTTATCACTGTGCGCTGAACTGCTGTTGTGAACTACCCTATCTTCAATAGCGCTTCATGCCAACGGCTCAAAACAAACATACGGGCATTTGAGCACATTGGCATTGCATCACATACTGATTTATGAGTATGAAAAGTTGCTAATTAATCTACTTTTTTCACAATGACCGAACCAATTGAATAACCAGCGCCAAAAGAACAGATCACGCCGACTTCACCCACTGCAAAGTCCTGTGAGTTTCTGTGGAAAGCAATGATAGAACCTGCAGAGCTGGTGTTGGCAAACTCATCAAGAATAATTGGGGCGAGATCTGCACCCTGCTCGACATCTTCCGCCGCTTCAGCTGCTGATTCTTTACCAAGAATCATTTTTAGAATGAATTTGTTCATCGTTCCATTCGCTTGGTGCAACCAAAAGCGCCGTACCTGATGGACATTTAGCCCATTAGCAGCCACATGATCAGTGATCATCTGCGCCACAAGCGGTGAAACTTCACGAAATACACGACGGCCATCCTGGCGGAATAATTTGTCGGGTTGACCGATACCCGACTCATCGCCGCGATTCAAAAATCCAAAGTTATTACGAATCGCATTTGAGAACTGGGTAAACAACTTGGTACTGACAATTTCAAAGCCCGATTTCGAGTCAGTTTCTTCGATAATAACCGCTGTGCAGACATCGCCGAAGATGAAATGGCTGTCACGGGTACTAAAGTTATTGTGCCCTGAGGTGATTTCTGGGTTAACCATCAACACACGTTTAGCTGATCCTGCCTTAATAGCATTTGCAGCCTGCTCTAAGCCAAATGTAGCGGCACTACAGGCCACATTCATATCGAAACCGAAACCATGGGTCATTCCCAGTGCACCTTGGACTTCGATGGCAATGGCTGGATACGCACGCTGCATATTCGAACATGCCACCAAAACCATATCGATATCATTTGCAGTCAGATTTGCGGCCTTCAAAGCTTCGTTAGCGGCAATGACAGCAATCTCAGCCTGGATAGAGATTTCATCATCTGGACGCTCTGGGATGATGGGTGCCATCCGCTTGGGATCGAGTACGCCTTCTTTATTCATGACATACCGTGCTTTCACACCAGACGCTTTCTCAATAAACTCGGCCGATGTGCTTAACTTTGCAGCGACAGTACCAGCTTCAATTTCGGCGGCATGTTCAGCATTATACTGTTCGACGTGCGTATTGAGACTCGTAGCAAGTTCTTCATTACTAATCGAAAATGGCGGTATGTACAATCCTGTACCTGTAATGCGAATACTCATATCAACCTCGTCATCAAACCATTTAAAAAAAAAATTTATGCTTTTGTAAAATACTATTTCGAAAAAAAACGATTAGCTAGTTTCAACTGCTTGCCAGAGTTTGTCTAGTCGAGTTGGTGACACTGGCGCTCTCGTTTTCATGGGTTGTGCAAATAAAGAAATCCGTAACTCTTCCAGTAACCAGCGATATTCAGCTAATTTCATTTCACTATCACGGCCTTGCATGCGTGCCATAAGGGGGCGTAGTGTTTTCACACTATCAGTATCTTTGCTCAAACTATTTGCTAGGCGATCGATACGCATCGTAAGTGCTTTTAAATAGCGTGGATATTGGCGCCAATGCTCACTATCAATGCGATAGATAAAGTCATTCAAATGCAATGCATCCAATTGATCTTCGATATCCTCAATATTGACTCCAAAAATCGCTTGATCAAGCCCCATCATTTTGCGGCGGATGGCCTGCCATTCCACAAAAATCTCGGTCAGCTCTTTTAAGACCTGCTGTCCAACAGACAGGAACTTGGCTTTATCTCGGCTGATCATCATTGAGAATTCACCACTTGTCAGTGGCAATTCCGCAAATGTCACATCCAAAGTCGCACGAATCAACATATTCTCAAGTTGCGCTTGATTCCCTAGCGGTGCAAAAGTCAAAATTAACGCTTTCGGCAATTGCTTTTTAAGTTGCTTGGCTTGTTCAACGACTTGCAAGGATAGTAAGTGTATTACTCCTTGTCGATGAGCTTCTCGTGCAGCCTTTTCGTCTGTAAATATCTGAATATTGACTTGCTCGCTCTTTGTATCGACGACCAAAGCTTGAAACTGACTGACTTGTAAGCCCGATATAGTGCGTCCGCTTTCAAAGTTAAATCGTTCTGGAAATGAGGTGATTAAGCCACTCTTTCCCGCTTGTTCATTGTTCTGATGCAGTGGTGAAGTCGTCAGCGATTTGCATTTGGCGAGTAATTCCGCTAAATCACGACCTTTCGCGACGATATGCTTACGCTCATTGACGACTTCAACCAACGGACGTAAATAAAGAGGAATTGTTGAGACATCAAAACTGCTTTGCTTAATATCTTGCATATTGAGGACGCGTACGATTTCAGCAATGATACTTTGCCCTGAATCCACATTCAGTTGGTCATAAAGATCATCAGCGGTATCGGGGATAGGCACAAGCTTGCGTCTCTGCTCTTTAGGAAGCGATTTGAGCAAGGCTTCAACCAACTCTAACCGCCAACCTTGTATCCCCCATGACAGCGCATTGGCGTTTAATTGCGGAAGCGCCTGAACGGGGATGGTCACGATTGCCCCATCATCATCGCCAGCCGGATCAAAAATATAGCGTGTCGGTAGCGTTAACTTCCCCACCTGCCAGCGTTCTGGAAAGTCATCGGTGTCAGGCACCGAGCCCGCAAGGATATCTGCTTCAGTGAGATATAGAAATTTAGAATTGGTTTTCTCTACATCGCCGCGCCAATCTTCAAAAGCACGACGACTGGCAATTACTTCCGGAACTTTGGTTTGATAGAAACCAAATAAGGCTTCCTCATCGACCAATAAATCACGGCGACGTAGCTTGTCTTCAACACGCTGCACATCTTCAAGCATTTGCACGTTATGTTTGAGGAACGGCGGGGTAACACCCAGTTCACCCGTCACCAAGCCATCTCTTAAGAATATTTCATGAGATTCAATCTGATTGATTTTTTCGTAATTGACCAATTGCCGGGCTTGAATGATTAAGCCAAATAAAGAAATCTGAGCATAGGCGTTGACTAAGCCAGGCTTCTTGGCCCAATGCGGCTCAAAATAGTGATATTTAAGCAAACCACGCGCCGCCGAAATAATCCATTCGGGCTCGATCTTGGCCAGCGTCCGCATAAATACTTGGCTGGTTTCAACGATTTCAAACGACATGACCCAAGCCGCATTCGCACGGTTTAAGGTACTGGCTGGAAAAATACGCGTCTTTTGTTGACGTACCGCCATATATTCATTTTTTTGATCGGTCTTCTGCGCAACAAATGACAATAAACCCGTGAGCAAGGCGCGATGCAAATTCTCATAATTCGCTGGACGAACATAACCGTCGTCATCGGCGATCTCGACGACTTTGGTTTTTACTTTGTCGTCGATCAGCTTATTGGTCGTGGCCGTTTCACTGAATGAAAGCTTAAGTTGTTCAGCAAGCTCAAGGAGTTGTTTATGCGTTTGTTTCCATTCGCGAATTCGTAGCCAACTTAAATAATGCTGTTTAGCAAAATTACGGCGTTGATTTTCTGTGAGCTCTCCTTTTTGCTCGGCCAACACCTTCCAAAGCTTGGTATAAAACAAGAAATCGGAGTCCTTTTCTTTAAATAATGCATGTTTTTGATCGGCTTGAGTTTGTTTATCTGCCGGTCTTTCCCGTGGATCTTGCACGGATAATGCACTGACCACAATCAACGTGTCATGCAAGACACCAAAGTGCGAGCCCGCTAAAATCATCCGTGATAAACGGGGATCAATCGGCATCTTTGCCATTTGCTGACCGATTGTGGTCAGTTTGGCGTCACCTTCATCAAGTGCCCCCAACTCAACCAGCAACTTGGTGCCATCATTCACTAAGCGATAATCAGGGGGTTCAATAAATTCAAAGTCATCAAAGGTGCCTAGACCTAAATTCGCCATTTGTAAAATAACAGACGCAAGATTGGTCCGGCGTATCTCTGGCTCTGTGAATTCGGGGCGTCCGAGGAAATCAGCTTCACTATACAAACGTATGCAAACACCTGCAGCGATACGACCACAGCGACCTTTGCGCTGATTTGCTGCAGCTTGGCTAATGGCTTCAATAGGTAAGCGCTGTACGCGTGAGCGATAGGAATAACGTGAAATTCGGGCAAACCCTGCATCAATCACATAACGAATGTTGGGAACCGTCAGTGCCGTCTCCGCGACATTGGTTGCGATAATAATTCGTCGGCCTTTACCCGAAGGGTTAAAAATGCGCTGTTGTTCATTCAATGCTAAACGCGCGAATAAAGGCAATATTTCGGTATGTTTTGGGCCATAGCGCGTAAGTGCCTCTTGCAGCTCACGAATCTCAGATTCCGTACTGGCAAAAATCAGAATATCCGCTTGTTGAGGATTTCCTTTGTTGACCGCATCTTGATAGCACTCTTCAACCGCAGCAACGACCGCACGAGGAAGGTTTTCTTCAAAATCATCGAATGCATCATCATCGCTACCGCCAACGGCTAATTCAGAGATGGGACGATAGCGCAGTTCAACAGGAAAACTACGGCCCTCTACTGAAAAAATCGGCGCATCATTAAAATAGCGACTAAAACGATTCACATCCAATGTTGCAGAGGTAATAATGACTTTGAGATCTGGACGTTTTGGGAGTATCTTACGAACATAACCCAATATAAAATCAATATTTAAACTACGCTCATGCGCCTCATCAATAATCAATGTGTCGTATTTGGTTAGAAAGCGATCATGCGCTAACTCTGCCAATAAAATCCCGTCGGTCATCAGACGAATAAAAGCGTCATTATCCCCTGTCTCATTAAAACGAACTTTAAAACCCACCGATTTTCCAAGCTGTTCACCCAGCTCTTCGGCAATACGCTGTGAGACGCTACGTGCGGCTAAACGTCTCGGCTGTGTATGTCCAATCAACCCTGTCAGTCCTCGCCCTGCTAATAACGCAAGCTTAGGCAATTGGGTTGTTTTCCCTGACCCGGTTTCGCCCGCGACAATAATGACCTGATTTTTCTCAATCGCCTCAATCAACAAATCACCGGATTGACTGACAGGTAGGTCTGGATTTAAGGTGATTTTAGGCAGGCGCGAATACCGCGCCGTAACTTCCGCATTTGATTTTTTAAATAACTCTGCATGCCGCGCCGTGTCCTGCCCCTTTCCCCGTAATAGCATAGATAAGCGATGGCGATCACGTGCCATAGACAGGTGACGGATAGCAGAAAAATCAGGGGGTGTTAATACGTCGAAGTCAGTCGTTATGGGTTGTACATTTGAATCAATTTCTGATGACATTAACCATCTACTCTTACGCTATGTTCAACCAGTGGATTTTCAAAAGAAATCCCTTGTTTCATTTTCTCAAACATTTGTGGATCAGCCCACTCTATCTGGACTTGTTCTGAGAACTCAAAGTCAGCGAGCTTGAGTACGCCCATTTGCTCATTTTCGACATCAGCACGGAAACATTGTGCATAGCCTGTGGCCGTTTCATGCACGATCACTGAGTGAACGGTGACATCCCCTTCACCATTATGGGTGATCGTTTGACGTAAAATGGTATCTGCTAAAAAAAAGAAGAATCTTGAAAACTGCTCGGCGGAGGGAGAAACAGGCAAAGAAATCCAGCGTGCACTGTATTGCTTGCAGGCGGCAATATAGCCTTCATCATCTTGGTTCCAAAAACATATCGCATGATCGAAACTATCAATCAGATCACGAATCTGCCCTTTAAGTAGACCAAAATCATAGACCATCTGTCCGTGATCCAATCGATGGGCCTCAAGGATGAGTTCGACTTGATAGCTATGGCCATGTATTGATCGACGGCAACGATCACTGGTGCAATTACGCACAATATGAGCATTTTCAAACTTAAATAACTTGCGAATCAACATAATCTTTTACAGCTTAATTTTGGTAAACAAATTTTAAAAATGGATGTAGAACGTAGAAGCAAAAAATAGAATTGCAATATAAGGTGATTATACGTTGTTCAAGCCGGATAACGAAATGGCTCTTTTACTAATCACGTGATGTGCAGCACTCGGGGAGTGAATATAAAATTTCACGGGCTGATCGACTATGAACCTGAAGGTTTTGTAGCAAAATAAGTTATCGGTGCAAAACTGCGGCGCCATGCCGTAACATTTTGGGATGTTCTCACTAAATCAGTTGTCAGAAAGCGTTCTCGTCCATCTAAATTGACATCAATCAATGCTTGAAAGTAGATACTTTTTACATCAAGCAGCTTAAGAATGTTAGTGCGTCTCAGTTCAGGTGTTGCAGGTATCTTAGACAAGGCGGAGTCATTAAGAAAATTCTGTGCGCTGGCGATCACAGGTGTGGTTGTTCCGATGCGTTGAGTGACAAATGCAGTCATATCACTCAATGTAAGACTCTCGTCTAATGCAGTCAATACCACAGCCGGTGCGGTATTCACATTGATGAGTGCATAGCTTGGCAATGCGGTGATATAGGGTGCAATTAATGCATATTTGCCTCCTTCAAAACCGCGCACTTTGCGTAACTCTTCGGGTTGACCAAACAAACGATTTGCAGCAAGGTATGGCGGGTTTTGCCCTAAGTAATAACTACTTTCCGCACCTAAAGAGCCTGTCGGATCATCATTGGCATCTTGCCAATCGAGCACAGCATTTGCAAGCTCAGGATCTAGCCCCACTTGCTTTAAAAGTCGTTTAAAATACTCAAGATTAACCGGCTTTAATGACTCCTCAGCCAAAGACAAGTTGTTTAAATTGAATTTACCTGACTGATCAATAATGCGTACTTTGATAACCGCATCTTCGATAGGTATAGGCGGTCTGGGCTTGGCCCACTCATCTTTAAGACTATCTTTACCAGGATTTAACTTCGCACTTTGCATCAGACCAGCCGCCACAATACTTTCACCAGCTAATGCATACTGGAGTGACTGATCTTGACGCAGTAACACACTGGTTTCTCGCAACATACGATCTTGACGTGTCAGCAATCCTACAGCCAAAATCGTGGCCGTAACCACCATCAAGAGTATGGTTAATAACGCAACCCCTTGTTGTTTCTTGGGGCCATCCCCCCGTACATAGCGATGTTCCATATTAATCTTTCCCGCCGGTTACAACAGCCGCATTTTCAGCCACTGGGTTTTGGGGATTCGCCTGCTGAGGATCTTGATTATCTGCAGGTGCAGGATTAGGAACAGGTTGTGGTGTGGGCGTCACTCCGCTTGCTGGGTTGGGGGGATTTGGAGTCGCAATACCTTGAGGTAAATTTTTGACTAAAGGAAATAACCATTTTAACGGCTGTCCATGTGTCGTTAAGGTGATTTGAACCGCTAATGGCAACTTAACAAATGCTGGGCTCTCGGGTTCAGATGCAGTTGCGGAAATAATGCCTTCCGTACCCACTGGCCAAGTTTGGCTACTTGCTCTATCTGCAGTATCATTAATGGCACTTATCGTCCAATCCGTAGCGTCACCCAACATCACGGTTTTAATCGGAATCAGATTACCCGTTTGATCCACTTGATTGAAAGATTGGCGAATGAGTTGCCCTTGTTGAACAGAATAAATGACTCGCTCAAGAGGAGATACACCCATTTGTAAGGGGTCTATGACCCCAGTTCGGGTCAAACGCAACTCATTATCTTGGATTAACAGCGCAGATTCCTTGTTACTGCCGATCGTAACGGATCGCGGAGTGACTTGCGTGAAATCGCGGGTAAGCTGCTCATAAAGTGCTTGAATATCATTCACTTGTTCAGCTTTTATCGTCGTCCTCTCTCGAATTTTTATCAAATTATCAAATACTTGCCAGCCAGCCATGGTGAGAATCGCAAAGATCGCCATCGCTACGACCAGTTCAATCAGTGTAAAGCCTTTCTCTGATGGGGGACTGGAATGACGATGGCAATGACTGTGAGATTGACGCTGATAATCAGGGGTCATATAAATTTACTGCCCTGAAGGACGTTGAATAAAAATAACTAAGGAGGTGACTGCATCACCCCCTTTTTCTGCACCTTGCTCTTTCGGTGCAACTTTGATGAGAACACGGCGCACATCTTGTGAAAAAGGTAAGGTATAGGCTTGGGTGCTGACGAGCCAATGTCGTCCTTGCTCCTCTACGTCATCCTCACCACTCCCCTCAAGCCAAGTTTGATTAATATTGATGTTTGCTGCTTTATTCATTGCCACAAAATGTGCCAAAGTCCGTGTTTCTAAACTTTGAACAGCGTTAACGTAGCTCATACCCGCTTGAGTCAAGGCAACTGCCGCTACAGCGAAAATGGCCAATGCGACCATGACTTCGAGTAATGTAAAACCAGATTGTTGGGGTGACCTCATTCGGAGCATCGAGACTGAAGTCATTATTGACCACCGTATGAATTGGAGCGATTAGAACTTAATCCTTCGCTTGCAACTCGTCCTAAAGAGGTCACTTCAACGGCATCTCCCAATGGCTTAGCATCTTGAAGAATTTGTAACCGTGCAGCAGTGGCTTCACCATTACCAAACCAAATAATTTGTGGATTCAATGCAGAGTCATCTTTAAAGTTTTCAAGGGCCGTGTTCTGATTACGAGGAACATTCACTTGAGATAACGTAATACTGAGCTCAGATCCCAGTGGTAAATCGTGAATTTTAAAGTCTTCGGCGAGTTTCCAGCGCTTATCTTTATTGGATTCACTCGCATCAAATTGAACCACTGCATAACGGGGTGGATCAGTAGCTGTTTGGTTAAAAGGCACTAAACCGAGCATCCGCCCTTGATCCTGCGCTTCTAAGCGAATCACGGCAATAGAGTCAATCAATTGCTCGCGCTCTTGGAGTAAGCGCCGTGTATCCGAGCCACCTACAGACAAACCCACCATCGCTGCAAATATAGCCGCAATGACGACGACAAGCATGACTTCGATCAGTGTAAAACCCAACTGCTTGGTGACGGATCTTGGAGGCCGATAAGTATTAAGCATTGTCTAATGGGGTACTTGCGGAAAGGGTAAAGAAATCATCTGCTCGATCAATACCAGTTTCAAACTTTCACGTTCACCTAAATAGCGCTGGTAAAAACTCGAATTTAGAATAGCTGCCCCACCTTGAGTCACTGCCCATACTGCGGCAAGGTAGTCCCGTGTGGTTAAACGGCTATGAATGCTTTCTAAATATGTGCCTGTCAAAGGGACGATCCGGCGTAAACGTTGTTTCCTAATCCGGTATAAATCAGAAAATAACCCCCCGAGCCCAACCCCACCCGCTGCCAACCGTTCTTCCAATTGATGTAAGAGTGCTGTGCGCTGAGGTTGATCCAAAAGGTGGCGCATGTAAGTAATCAGCAATTCTTGAAACGCGGCTGTCGACTCAAGCAACAAATCAAGGAGTGCTTGCTCGTGGCGAATAATCAAATGTAAATACAGTTCATCTTTACTTTGAAAATGCTTATACAAAGTGCCTTTAGCTAGATCTAAATGCAATGCCAAAGTATCAAGGGTCATGCCCCCTTCACCGGAATCCAGTAAAAGTTGCTCAGCCATATCAAAAATTTGTGCTTCACGCGCTCTGAACTGGGCGTGACGATCTATTTGACGATCAGTAGTCATCCAGTCAATCCTTTCTCTCGTGCAATTATTGCGTTCAGTGCGTGTTCATCTAAACAATCATTCGTTATTTTGGGTTTTGTTTGGTCATATGCAAAATAGTTTGTTTGTATTTCATCTATACGCTGAAGCGATTCCTTCGCATCCAGCAACATTCTGTCAAAGTTATCCGATGTAATCTGTGCGAGCTTTTCAACAGAAATGTGATGCAAGTCGGCCAGTACACGTGCAACATGAGGAAGATATAGAGGTTCATTCGACTTACCCCGATAGGGCATCGGGGCTAAATACGGACTGTCTGTCTCAATCAACAAGCGATCTAGTGGGACTTGTAAAGCAACGTCTCTAAGATCTTGGGCATTTTTAAAACTAACAATGCCAGAAAACGAAACATAGTAACCCAGTGCTAATGCACCGTCAGCCGTTGCCCAATCTTCAGTGAAACAATGTAAGACACCATGGATACGGCCATACAAGGCATGCTGTTCGCGCAATACTGCTAAGGTATCAGCACGTGCTGCACGGGTATGTACAATGACGGGTTTACCCGTGAGTTGACCTGCGGCTATGTGCCGAGAAAATGATTCACGTTGTACATCGGCATTTTCAGTGCTGTAGTGATAATCAAGGCCCGTCTCACCGATCGCCCACACTTTAGAATCATTCGCTAACGATACGAGTGTCTCGACGGTAGCGAGTTCTAGCATTTCTGCAGACTCACAAGGATGAGCGCCGACACTAAAGCCGACATCGTGATGACGGCTCGCAATATCATGCAAGATCTCATGATCGTCTAAATCGACCGCAACAGCCAAAAACCGATTTACACCAGCAGAGCGTGCAGCATCCAAAGCACGATCCAACGATCCACCATAGGGGGTCAAATCAAGTCGATTTAAATGACAATGTGAATCCGTGAACACGAAAAAATACCTTATCTTAAAGAAATACTTTAAACCCAACGCACCACGAAAATACAATATTACAAAGTATATGTTGGGCGATCTGAATTGAGCAGACCTGCCAAAGCCTTTTCAATTAAAAGTTTCAGTTTCTGCCCTTCATCTCCAATCAGTTGTAAAGCGAATCCTGCTGGACGTGTTCCTTGCGTACGATGTGTGACCCAAACCACTTTGCCAGTAAGCGGAGTTCGTTCGGTCGAGTCGGGTAAAGTGACGACAACAAAAACTTCTTCACCCAAAGGGAATGTTCGATTACTGGGAACAAATAACGCCCCACCCTGTACAAAAGGCATATAACTACTATAAAGCGTTTGTAAATCCCGAATTGGGTAATTGATGATTCCGCCTGCGCGCGTGGGCAGCATATACACTCCTTTGTGTTAAAACTTTGAACATGCACCAAAATAACATGAATGCATGACCGCATGCTAAGAATTGAATACAATTTTTGGTCTAGAATAGATTTTAGTGCAACTTTTCGCGTTTGGTTTTAAGTCAAAGCCATGGCCTAATCCATTATCAGATTAAGCGTGATCTTGATTGAGTAAACGGGCAGTATGTCGCTCCGTACTTTCATAATATTCAACAGAAAAACCCTCAGCTCTCCATGCCTCAATCCCACCCAATAGTGAGCGAACTTGCGTATATCCTCTCTGCTTGAGTTGCTTAGCGACTTGTATAGCACTCACATCATTGGGACAGGAGCAATAAACCACCATGACTTGATCAATAGGAATGTCTGTGATCGTTTCCGCAAGCGCTTTAGGGTCTATAGAGCGAGCACCGACAATTCGCTCCAAATCCAAGTTCTTGACCAATGCTGAGCGGGCATCAAAAATCAGTGGCAACTGTTCTTGAGTCAGCAACTCAGCCAGTTCTTTAGCGGTAATTCGCGTTTGTTTTGCAAAAACTTTAATCTGATAGCGCTGCCACCAACGAAATATCACATAACCGACTAAAAGTAGACCGATCACGAGGATGGCTGTCTGACCAAAGTCAGCCATGGTGATCAAGAGTTCATTGATTTGTTGATAAAAAATGGCCCCCACAACAAGCCATGTCCCTGCCCAAAGCGCAGCCCCCGCAGTGCTGAATATAAAGAAACTTGAACGACGTAAACCCAGAGCGCCTGCTAAAGGTGGCGCGAGTGTAGCAAGTCCTGGAATAAACTTGGCTATCACCAAGGTCGCAACACCCCAACGATTAAAATTGGTTTCAGATTGACGAACACAAGAATCCGGAGAAAGAGAGATACGACATAAAAGGTGCAAAATTCGATGCCCAAAACGACGTCCAGCCGAATACCAGACAAAGTCACCGAGCAAAGATGCAATAATTGCGAGCAATAAAGAAGCGAGCCCTAATTGAGGATCACCCATCGCAAGTGAGCCCATTAGGAGCAATAAGGGTAAAACAGGGATCGGTAATCCCAGTTGGACCAGAAGCACGACAAAGAATACACCAAAGGCACCGTATTGTGTCAGCAGTGCAAATAATGTGTCCATTGCTATTTCCTCATGCTAAAAAAGACAGGATCACAGTGGAATCTGATGATCAAAAAAAGCGGGTGACTGCAACGAAGTGTCTCTTGGATGAACTGTATTGTCGGCTTATTTCAGCATTAAAAGCACACATATTTTTTGTAAAAAATATAAAACATTGATTAGCCCAGCTAAACAACACTGAGCCCTCTGTTTCGTTTATTGTGGATTGAGTTTAAGGCTGCGCTAGACGCTCCATCATACTTTCCATAACCAACTGAGCATTCACATTTTGAGTTTGACCACTGATCAGAGTCAATGCATATCGATCAAGATCCAACAAGGTGTCGAGTGGGACCAAATTTGCAACCTGATTCATTTGATTGCTGTCTAAATCGGTTTGTACTCGGGATTGCCCGACATGCCCAGCGATTATATCGCGCAGCAATTGACGCACCAAGTCAAGCCAACTTTGAATTGAAAGTTGCTTTTGCCAATAGGCTGCTGCATCGAGTATCGAGCGACGACCCGTTAAAATAGCAAGCCATGTCGCTAGCCACTGGCCCCTTAATTTAAATGAATCAGTCGCTGCAAGTTGAGTCGCGGCCAAAGGCGCGCCACCAGCCAACCCTAACAATAATCTAGCCTGCTCGACTGAAACAGCAGCTTCATCCCGGACATACTCAATCGCAATATCTTGATCGATACGCCCCAACGGAATTTGCTGCACACGACTTCGTATCGTTGCAGGCAATTGTAACGGTTGATCCGCAACCAAAATCAGTATGACACGCGGCGCAGGCTCTTCAAGAGTTTTAAGCAATGCATTGGCAGCTGCAGTATTTAAACTTTCAGCAGGTTCAAAGATGACAACGCGCCACCCCTGCCCTGTTTGTTGCACAAAAGGCATCAAATCACGAATTTGATCAATTTTTATTTGCCGACTTTGTTTGCCTTTCGAATCTATTTCACGCGAAATACGTAATAAACTTGGATGATTGCCGACCTTTAGCCAAGCACAACTGGCACAGTGACCACAAGCGCCATCACTGGTCGGCGTATCACACAACAGCCAACCTGCAACATGCTCTGCAAAGCGACGTTTTCCCGTTCCTGCAGCACCGGTTAAGAGCACGCCGTGGGGTAAATTTGGCGAGCGCTCTGTCAGTCGGTGCCACGCTTCTCTTTGCCATGGCAATAATGGCAAAAAGTGTAATTGCTCATGCATAGCTTGAGGTGCATCATCTTTCGCTTTAGCGGGTGCTCGCGCCATGATTGTTTAACCTGTCATAAAGCAATGATTAAATGATTGTTGCTATTTATAGAAGGAAGTAATTTAAAACGATTATCCGTAAACCGATGCGCCAAGCACGCGTATTCTGTCTAAATCTTCAGGCGTATCGACACCGCCAGGCATGGAAACCAGCGCATCTGCAATCGCGATCCGCCGCCCGTGTTCAAGAACGCGTAATTGCTCTAAACTTTCTAACTGCTCCAATACACCGACAGGCCAAGTTACATAATCTTGGAGTAAAGATACACGGTAAGCGTAAAGCCCTAAATGACGACGTGCAGAATCTGGTACATGATGCACCCCTTCCTTAAAACCATCCCGATGAAATGGGATCGTTGCTCGACTAAAATAAAGCGCTTCACCCGTTAGACTGCGCGCCACTTTGACAATGCTGCTACGTATAAACTCATCAAGATGGAGTATCGGCTCGCACAATGTCGCCATGGCACATTGTGGTTGTGCATCAAGAAGCGCAGCTACTTGCTCAATGAGTACTGGTGGAAGCAAGGGTTCATCACCCTGTACATTGACAATGAGATCATCTGCTGCCCAGCCCTGAATCCGGGCAACCTCCGCCAGTCGATCTGTACCTGAAGGGTGATCAGTTGATGTCATGACCACTTCCACACCCGCGCCACGGCAAACCTGAGCAATGCGCTCATCGTCAGTTGCAACGCATAGGCTATCCATGCCCTGTACTTTTCGTGCTTGGTCTACCACACGCAAGACCATCGGTTTACCACATAAGTCGAGCAAGGGTTTCCCTGGCAGACGGGTACTGGCAAAACGCGTAGGGATCACAATATGACGCATAATTTTTCCTAAAAATATCAATTCGCTTTTTTCTAACTTAAAAGGATGAGCAAGCTTTCTCTGGCTTAACCGCTAAAGTCCTACCGCTGAATCTGGCGTCGATCAGGGAGTACGCCTATTTCTAATAATTGACGATAAAGCAATGAATAACATGCCGGTGAAAGCCATGCTTTCACCGGTAATATCCAAGCTTGATGGATTAAGCCTTGCAAACGCTGAGCATCTTTAGCCGTCGTAATAATTGGGAGATCATCATCAAAAGTGACATCGCTTAGTTGATAAGGATGATGATCAGCAAAAGGGTGCTCGATGACATCAAACCCTAACTGCCGCAAGCTGGTAAAAAACCGTGCTGGATTCCCTATGCCCGCAACAGCATGAATGCGCTGCGGCGCCTGTGGCAGCAACAAAGTTTTTTGATTTATAGGCGACAAAGGCTCCAAATCTCCTGCTATTAAACGCATTTGATAAATGGATTGACCTGCTTCTGGGTCATCGGTCAGTGGGAAGTCACTATGTTCTATGACTGTCGCGGTATTCAATCGGTCTGGACTCTCACGCAGAAAACCTGCGGGGAGCAGCCAACCATTTCCTAAGCCTCGGTTAGCGTCCAAAACAATCCATTCCAACTTACGACCTAAGGCCAAGTGCTGTAAGCCATCGTCACTTAAGATTAGATTTAAGGAGAAACCCTGTGTCGCGACCTCCGCCAGTAAGCACTCAATCGCAGCTTGCCGATTTGCCCCTACGGCTAGTAAAACCCCAGTTTGTTGAACGATCAATAACGGTTCATCACCCACAACCTGTGCAGAATCATCTTTATGGACGATACGCGGAAAAGTATTCATTTCTCCGCCATAACCTCGACTGATGACACCAACATCAAGCTTTTGCACTTGCTGTAGATAACGAACCAGTTCGATTAATAAAGGTGTTTTACCGCTTCCACCAACCGTGATATTCCCAATCACCATCACGGGTACAGGAGACTCATAGGCTTTTTTGATCTCTAGGCGATATAGCAAACGCTTGAAGCCGGTAACAACTGCATAGAGTGCCGATAATGGGCGAAGCCAACGCAACCATGGTGCTTGGCTAGCCCAGGCTTTAGGTAATGCAGTGCGCAGATTCATCAAACTCATCCTTAATACGATGTATCAACGAGATCTATATGATCTAGCATTCTTGGCTCACTCAGTTATTGGTTCTACAACATCTGCAAACTCACGCTGATGTAGCTGTGCATAGAGGCCATTTTGAGCCAGCAAATCTGTATGAGTGCCCTGCTCGACGATACGTCCTTTATCCATGACCACGATGCGATCCGCTTGCTCAATCGTTGATAATCGATGAGCAATGACCAAGGTTGTACGCCCGTGCATGGCATGTGCCAAAGCTTTTTGAATGTAATGTTCCGATTCATTGTCGAGCGCACTTGTTGCTTCATCTAAAATAAGGATCGGTGCATCTTTAAGTAATGCACGTGCAATAGCCAATCTTTGACGTTGTCCACCTGACAAAGACATACCACTTGCACCAATCAGTGTATCAAAGCCTTGTGGCAAACCATCAATAAAGTGATCCGCATAAGCATCTTTTGCCGCTGCGCGCACTTCAGCATCGGACTTATGAGCAAGTTGCCCGTAAGCAATATTTTCTCGCACACTTTGATCAAATAAAATGACTTGCTGACCGACTGTCGCGATCTGGCTGCGAAGACTTTCAAGCGTATAGTCTTTAATCGGTACACCATCAAGCAATAACTGACCACTGCTGATATTTTGGAAGCGCATTAACAGATTGATCAGCGTTGTTTTACCAGCCCCTGAGCGCCCGACTAAAGCCACCGTCTCGCCCGCTTTAATCGTCAAATTAATATCCGTTAAGGCCGCCCCATCTTCGGAGTATGAAAAGCCAACATGATCAAAAGTAATTTGCCCAACTAATGATTTGGTTACCGTGCCATTATCTTCTTCAGGCGGCGTGTCAATCATTTCAAAAACTGATTCTGCAGCAGAAATACCACGCTGAATTTTTTCATTCACATCGGTCAAAGCACGCAATGGTTTACTGAGCATTGCAGCGGCGGCGATGTATGAAACAAAAGCACCCGCACTGGTCGTAGCGCCTAGAATTTCTGGGCGTAAAGCTATCCAAACGACAGCGGCCATCACAAAGGCCATCAAAAGCTGGATGATGGGTGAATTCAAACCGCTGGTCACCACCATCTTTAAGCCGCGTTTTAGATTTTCGGCAGAAGCACGGCGAAAGCGCTCACGCTCATAGGCTTGGCCGCCGTAGTTCTTTACCACACTATAGCCATTGATCGATTCGTTGACGATATGGCTGACCTCACCCATTGCATTTTGCATTTGATGAGCCAGTTTACGCATCCGTTTACTGGCTTTGCGGACCAAGAAGCCGATCAATGGCGCAACAATAAGTAGCATTAACGATAAACGCCAGTTAATCCAAAACATATAACCGAGGAGTCCAACGACGGTTAAACCTTCTTTTAAAATGGTTTTAGCGGCTTCGGTTGATGCAAAAGCGACTTGCTCGACATCATAGATAATTTTAGATGAGAGATATCCACTGGCATGTGCTAAATAATATTCTGGTGACAATGAAAGCAGTCGATCAAAGACTTCCACGCGTAAATTGTGCACAACGCTGCGTGCAATTACGGAAATATAATACCCACCTACAAAAGAGCCCACACCGCGGAAAAAGATCAAAACAACAATTAAGAGTGGGAATAAATTTTTTGCATGTTGATCCTGGTGATTGATCGCATCAATAATAAATTGAATGAGCTTTGCACTACTTACCTCGGTTGCGGCGGCAATGAGATTGCCCAGCAATGCCAGGAGTGCAGCCCACCAATAGGGCTTTAAATACGTCAATAACCGATGATAAACAGCAATACCAGACAATTACTTACTCCCCATAGGAATTCGTGTACTAATATTTAAATTAATGAATCCCAGTTTGCCTGAAACATCCATAACTTTCACTACAGCCTGATGAGAGGCGCGGCCATCAGCGGCGATGACAAGAGCACGAGTGCGATCACCTTGACTGGCAACATCAATCGCCGTACGCAACTCATCCTCAGTATTGGTAGCCAAAGGCTTGCCATTCACTGTATAGGTTCCTTTTGCATCGACACCCACTTCAATTTTTTTAGGTCGTTTTACTTCAGGCACACCTGTTGCCTGTGGAAGTACGAGATTTAAGCGGCTATATTTATTAAAACTTGTTGAAACCAACAAGAAGACGACGAGGAACAATAGGCAGTCAATCATCGGCGTTAAATTGATCGAGATTTCCTCAACTTGAGGTTTTCTAAATTTCATGGCTGAGGCTGTTTCGCTGGAATAGCACTCGGTGCAATTTTTTGCGCAAACACTGAGTCAGCAATATCAGGAGAAGTATGAGGCTGTGATATCTGTGCATGCTGAGTTTGGTTGGCTGATTCTGCACCCAACGTCGGAATGGTCATACCCGCATGATTGGGTACGCCATGAACCAGGTGTAATAAAATGCCAGATTGCTCTTCCATTTCGACAGCCAGATCTGCAACTTTACGCTGATAATATCGACAAGCGATCAATGCAGGAATCGCAACAAACATCCCCGCAGCAGTGGACATTAAAGCCTGAGAAATACCAGCTGCAAGCATTGCCGGATCGGTATCGCCGCCGACATTGACCGCTAAGAATGATTCAATGATCCCTAAAACGGTTCCTAGCAATCCAAGTAAAGGCGCAATATTACCGATGGTGCCCAAGAGGTTCAGGTGCTTCTCTAAACGATGAATCAATGTGCTGGCACGATTCTGGACTTGCAGCGTCATGTATTCAAGGCCACCACTGGAGTACTGAATACCCGTTGCCAGCAAATCACCCAACGGGGAACTGAGACGTAAAGCCAATAACTCTTCAGTACTTAAGGTTCCTTGCTTAAGCTTGGGCTCTAAGGATTGTACCAGTCCATTTGGTGCAACTTTCTTATGCTGTAAACGAATGCCACGTTCGATAATGATGGCCAGTGCAGCAATTGAGCAGATAACCAATGGAAACATCAGCCAACCGCCCGCCTTAATTAACTCCCACATCTTCAATCTTCCTAATTTTGGTTAAATTATCCATAAACAACATAAGACTTCAAAAGCATTTGAAACCTTGTGTTTTAAGGTTCAACAGCCATGACCGCTAGAATGCCATCCAGTTCATCAAGAGAGTGGTAACGGATCACCAACTTCCCTTTTCCCTTAGGATTATGGCTTAGCTCAACGCGTGCGCCTAAACGCTCTGCTAAACGTCGCTCTAAATCGCCAATATCTGCGGGTGCCACCCGTGCAGGCTTAGCCGCGGGGGGATTCAATCGTTCACGAATCAATTGTTCCGTTTGACGGACGGATAAGCCGCGTCCAACCACCACACGCGCAACCACACTTTGATCTTCGAGTGTGAGCGCAAGTAATGCCCGGGCATGCCCCATGTCCAAATCGCCATGATCAAGCATCGTCTTGACGTCTTCGTTTAAACTCATTAAACGCAGCAAATTACTGACAGTCGCTCGAGCCTTACCTACGGTATCCGCAATCTCTTGATGACTCATGCCAAATTCATCATGGAAACGTTGCAATGCAAAGGCTTGCTCCATCGGGCTAAGGTCTTCACGCTGAATATTCTCAATCAATGCAAGCGCAATTGCGAGCTCATCGGGCAAATCACGGATAATTGCAGGAATAACCGCAAGTCCTGCTATACGGGCTGCCCGCCAACGTCTCTCCCCAGCAATAATCTCATATTGCGCAGCATCGTCAGTGCCCCCGATACGTCGTACGACAATCGGTTGCATCACACCATGACGTTTAATCGAATCCGCAAGATCCGTTAAACTTTCCGGGGCAATCTCACGGCGCGGCTGATAGACCCCGCGTTGGAGCTGATCCAGCGGGATTTCGAGTAATGCTGCGTTCGCAGGGGTTAGAGTATGTGTCTCGGCAACTTCCTCTCGAACCTGCTTAATCGAACCCAGTAATGCATCTAGACCACGCCCTTGCGCAAGGCCACGCTTACGAATCATAGCGACTTTCCTTTTTTAAGCTTACCTTTGCGCACAAGTTCTGCGGCGGCACTCAGATAAGATAAAGCACCTCGTGAGCCTTTTTCATAAAACATGACTGGCATCCCATGCGCTGGCGCTTCAGCCAAACGCACATTACGAGGAATAATCGTTTCAAGCATTAAATCACCAAAATGAATGGATAACTCTTGCGATACATCATTCGCAAGCGTATTACGCGGATCAAACATAGTACGTAAAACCCCGCGAATTTTTAGCTCAGGATTTAAAGCATCTCGTATCCGATCGATCGTCGCAGATAAGTCTGCAAGGCCCTCAAGCGCATAATACTCACACTGCATAGGAATAATCACCCCCGTCGCAGCACTTAATGCATTAATAGTCAGTAGATTGAGACTTGGTGCGCAATCAATCAGAATAAAATCATACTGATCCTCAACTTTTGCCAGCGCAGTTTTCAATATAAACTCACGCTCAGTACGTTCAAATAACGAAAGTTCAACACCGGCTAAGTCACGATTAGATCCCATCAAACGATAACCCACTTGAGTCGGTTGAATCACGGCCTCAATCGGGGCAACCTCAAGTAAGACATCTGTCACACTATACGGAAGTTCTGTTTTTTGTAGTCCTGACCCCATCGTGGCATTGCCCTGCGGATCTAAATCAATCAGCAGTACTTTTTTCTTAAGTACGCCCAAAGAAGCTGCTAGATTGACAGCCGTTGTTGTCTTTCCGACTCCACCTTTTTGGTTCGCCACAGCCCAAATTTCAGGTCTCTTTCGAGGAGATATGTCGGTCATGTTCATTCAATTCCGAAAAATTACACACAATAAAGTGGGGATATATTAAAGGATGTACACAATTGCGTATGTCATTTTTTAAGCAGTCATTTTTTTAGTGAGTAAAATCAAATGTCTTTGTTCATCTAAAGTGGGGACTGCCAGTGTAATTGTCTGTTGTTGCCAATCGCCCAAATCAGCAATTTCTTCATTCGGGATTAATCCTTTCATGGCAGCAAGGACGGCATTGGGTTTTAGATATACGGCACAATCACGTACAAAATCCGATAGTGCAGCAAACGCGCGACTGGTCACGACATCAAACTGTCCTAAATCAGCCAAGGTCTGCGGCTCTTCAATACGCGCTTGTACGGGAAGCACATTCGGCATTTTCATATCGGCAGTCATTTGGCGTAAGAAACGAATTTTTTTGCCATTGCTATCTAAAAGTACACAATGGCGTTCAGGCTGCACGATAGCAACGACAAAACCAGGTAGTCCACCACCGGTTCCTACATCTAACAGTCTTCCCTCAGGCAAATGCGGAATAATGCTCAAACTATCAAGCAAGTGCTTAACCAGCATCTCTTTTGGATCACGAATCGCAGTTAAATTATAGGCTTTATTCCATAGCGATAGATTATCTTGATACTGCAGTAATTTACTGAGTGTATCGTCGGACAATTCCAAACCGAGTTTGAGTGAACCATCTTTGAGTTTGGAAAATAGAGGATGCATAGTCGTTTTTGCTTTGAAAAAATCTAAGGGTGAATGATAGCAGGATGTGACGCATGGGAATAATTTGAATGAAAAAAATTAAGCATACCTCTCACGCATCAACAAGCCCTCATAAAAGTAACATGGGCGCTAAAGATCAGTTAAAGCTATAAATAATAACCATTGCGCTACACAACTCGTCTTAGTTTTGAAAGTATTCACTTTGATAATGCGTTTGCTTCAATCTCACATCAAAACAAATTTTAATGATTCTTCAATTAGGCTAATCAGGCAGATCATGTTAAATATTCTTAATAAAACAATGCAAGTCCCTAAATCCAGCATTGCCAAAGCTGCAGAAAATCTAAACCTTACTCGCGCTTCTATTGTGGCTGGTACGATCGTACTGAGCTCAGCAAGTTACGCCGCTTCTGATTATATTAAAAAAGAACCATCAGAATCACAACCGACGATTCAAGTTGCGCTGCTGCTCGATACCTCGAACAGTATGGATGGCCTCATTGATCAAGCAAAATCAAGATTATGGAACGTGGTCAATACATTAACCTCGCTGAAATATAACGGGAAAGAGCCGCGAATCCAGATTGCTCTCTACGAGTATGGCAATGATAGTTTATCCCGTGACAAAAGCTGGGTAAAGCAAGTTACGCCACTGACCCAGGATTTGGATTTAATTTCAGAAAAACTATTTGCGCTAGATACCAATGGCGGTGAAGAGTACGCCGGTGCAGTCATTGCGAATGCCACTAAAACACTAAAGTGGAGTGATGGTCAGCAAAATATGAAGCTGATCTACATCGCCGGTAATGAGTCTTTCAATCAAGGGAGTCCAAGTTATCGCACTGCTATTGCCGAAGCACGTAAACAAAATATTTTTGTAAATACTATTTTTTGTGGTGACCGCCGAGAGGGCGTTGAGCTGCAATGGAAAAATGGCGCAGATATTGGCGAGGGCAAGTACTTTTCGATTAATTCGGATGAAAAGGTTGTCAATGTTGCCACACCTTTTGATGACAAGCTGAGCTCATTAAACAGCAAACTTAATGATACCTATATTAGCTATGGATCATTAGGACGCAGTAAAAAAGAGAATCAAACGGCTCAGGACCACAACGCCGCCAAGGTGTCTAGTGCGGTGCAAGCCGAGCGGACCGTGTCTAAATCAAAATCATCCGCCTACAACAATAGTAACTGGGATTTAGTGGATAAGGTTAAAAGTGATTCATCCTACTTAAACCAAGCGAAAGATGACGACCTACCTGCCGAACTAAAAGGTAAGTCTTTAGCGGATCGTCAAAAATATATTAATGCCAAGACCGCGGAGCGAGAATCACTACAAAAACAAATCGGTCAACTTGCACTAGACCGCAAGCAATTTATTGATAAAGCGATTAAATCACAAAAAGGTACTGATGATTTAGGTAAAGCAATTGAAAGTTCAGTGCTATCGATTTCTGCCAAGAATGGGTTTACACAAGCAAAATAAACAATAGCGCTGTATTCATTTGTACTCAAGCTGATCATGGCCAAGTGCAAAATCATATTATTACGCGAGGGCTTGAGGTCGCTACTCTCTCAAGTCCTGCAATGGTGGAGTGATAGAAATCCGAATGTTTATTTGACATCCCTACCCAAGCAGTGACTACGCTTAAACTGCCTGTTTCATCCCCTGACGTTTTACCATGATGAGCAACAACTGCACTGCCGCTGGTGTGACCCCTTGGATACGCCCTGCTTGGGCAAGTGTCGCAGGGCGAACAGCTTTAAGTTTCATGGTGATTTCACGTGACAGTCCCGAGACCGCATCATAATCAAAATCAACGGGTAAAGCGGTCTCTTCATAGCGCTTTAAATGAGCGACATCATCTTGTTGGCGGTCGATATAACCTGAATACTTCACAGCGATTTCAATTTGCTCACCGACCATCGCAGTCACTTCAGAACCCGTAAGCTCAGCGATCTGAGCAAACGTAACAT